>MVRB01000156.1 GCA_002067635.1 Methanomassiliicoccales archaeon PtaU1.Bin030
GTACGAGAGGATGTACTATGTCCTCATGACCTCCCTGGTGGAGCGGGCCTTCACCGTTACCCTGGCCATCGTGCTCGTGCTGATGGGCTTCGGGCTGGAAACGGTGGTTCTGGTCGTCCTCAGCGGGAGCATGCTCTACGTTGTACTATCCTACGTGGTTTGCAGCAGGTTCATAGTGAGGCCGTCAAGGGGCGTGGACCTCAAGCAGGCAATGCGGGAACTGAAGGAGGCCGCCCCCTTCGCCATCAACGTGGGTTTGGTAAGCACGTTCTACGCGTTGAACGGTTTTCTTCTCCTATCCATAATCTGGGGCATGAACGGTCGGGAGGCAGGGGAGCTGGCCAATACGCTTTTCTACATAGCTTTCAACCTCGTGGCGGCGCTCATCAACGTCCCCACTGTCTTCAAGCAAGCGCTTCTCCCCGTGATCGCCCGCCTCTACAGCTCCTCGCCGGAGATGACGGGGTTGGCCCAGCAGAAACTGATGAAGTACATGTACAGCATGGGGCTGCCCCTCACTCTGGGGGGCATGATACTGGCGGACGATATTATCGGGCTTCTGTACGCCGATCGAACGGGCTCGATCATCGTTCTGCAGGTACTGCTGCCCGTCCTCGCCATCTCCTACTTCGGCACCGGTCAGGGCAGCCTACTTGCAGCGGCGAAGCTGATGCATCTCAGCACCATCTCCTCGTCCGTGGGGG
Source organism: Methanomassiliicoccales archaeon PtaU1.Bin030 (assembly GCA_002067635.1). Classification (GTDB taxonomy): domain Archaea; phylum Thermoplasmatota; class Thermoplasmata; order Methanomassiliicoccales; family Methanomassiliicoccaceae; genus UBA6. The sequence continues at coordinate 705 of MVRB01000156.1, forward strand.
CCGCTCTGAACTTCGCGGTGTGCATTATGACCATACCGTTCCTAGGGCCGGTCGGGGCCGCCCTCGCGTTCACCCTTGCGACACTGATCACCAACGCCATCCAGTACTACTTCGTCTACACGCGGGTGGTCAAGCTCAGGATCATCACCATCATCGGCCGACCGACCCTCGCAGGCATCGGGATGGCCGCTGTGCTCCTGCTCCTGCCCGATCTGCACCTGTTCCTGGCGGTGGGATTGGGCTTCCTGGTTTACGTGGCCCTGCTTTTCGTTTTCAAGGCCATCGACGATGAGGACAAGGACATAATGAAGCGAGTCTTCAAGAAGGACTAGGCCAGATCATGGCCACGGTGCTTAGCTGATTGATGGATACCAAAATAGGATCCTCATTACATCTGGTGACCCCTTTGGTTAACATGTCGTTATCGGATACTATCCGGCCTTACTCTCCTTATTGTCCGTGCACCCTTCATCCCTTTCGGGTAGAGATCGATCGCCTCAGGTCCAACAATATCAGTCGTGATATCTCAGCAGCTCTTTCCAGAAGACCGGTAGGAATATCACCAGTACCGTGAGGAACTCCAACCTGCCGGCCCACATGGTGAATGTCAGCACTATCTTTCCCAGGTCTGGAAGGAACGCGTAGCTCTCCATGGGGCCGAACGCTCCGATCCCCGGCCCACAGTTGGACAGGGTCGCCAGCGCACCGCTGAAGGATGTGACCGGATCGACCCCCATGATGGTGAGGGCTGCGGTCGCGAACATCGCCGTCATCACGTAGCAGAGGATCACGGCCATGAGAGAAGTGAGAGCGTCCTCTCCCAGGGGACGGCCGTCGAACCGGGTATGGAACATGGCCCGTGGGTGGACCGTCTTATACAAGCTGGCATACACGAACTTGCGGGCCAAGATGATCCGGGCCACCTTTATGCCACCGGCACTTGAGCCAGTGCTTCCACCGATGGCCATGACGATCAACAACACCAATATCGCGCCGCTCTCCCAGGCAGCGAAGTCCGCCGTGGTAAAACCTGTGGAGGAGGAGATCGATACCACCTGGAACAGTGAGGTGCGGACCGTTCTCTCCAGGTCGTTGATGTCGCCTCCCCACATCATGGCAAATATGACCAGCGTGGCGACAGCGATAATGATGATGTAGCTCCTGAACTCCGAGCTCTCCCAATAGCTCCTCAGCCGCCGGTTGGCAAGGGCATGGTAGTGCAGGTAGAAGTTGGCCGATGTCAGGAACATGAACAGGATCACGTTCCATTCCACCAGGGGATTGTTGTAGAAGGCGATGCTCGTGGAGTGTGGGGACAAGCCTCCGCTGGACATGGTGGAGAACATGACAAGGAACGAATCGTACACACCGATGCCTGTCAGGAGCAACAGGCCAAGCTGCAGCCCTGAGAAGCCTATATAGATGTAATGGAACTTCCTGGACTCCTCCCTTATCCTCAATGAAAAGTTCTGGACGTTGAGCCCAGGGAACTCGTTCTTGAAGAGGGAGCGACCTCCGACCCCCAGCATGGGCAGGATGGTCACGAATATCATGATTATGCCAGCCCCACCCAACCACTGGCTGAAGCTTCTCCAGAACAGCAGGCTCCTCGACCAGGACTCGATGTCTGCCATTATGGTCGACCCTGTGGTGGTGAATCCGCTCATCATCTCGAACACCGCATCCACGGGCGACATCCCGGAGAGGATGAAGGGGATGGCCCCCAGCAGTACGATGACGAACCAACCGGTGGATACGGCGAACAAGGCCTCCGTCGGCCTGGTCAGGCCAGGGGACCGGTATCGGAGGACCAGCATGCCGCCGAGTATGGTGGATAAGACGATCGGATAGATCCATATGCGGATATCTTCCCCATAGAAGATGGAGGTGAGGAGAGGCATAAGCATGGCGATGGCGATGTATAACATCAGAAGGCCGAAGATGTGGGGTATGGCCGCACCCTTTCTCTTCACTCTCTGTAGCAGAGAATAGCGATTGAAGCCGGTCCTCTTCGAGATTGTCCTTATTCCGTTCCTCCAAGCTCTGCGCCAGCGGTCCAGGTTCATGGTGTTCTATCCTCAAGGGCCCAACGGTATCCTGGTGTTGAACATGTGCTCCAGCTGCGGCACGTCTTGTCGCGAAGCATATATCAGAAGAAGGTCCCCCCCGCTCAGGATGAGATCCGAGGTGGGAGGAATGGGCCTCTCGTTCCTGATCACCATTCCCAATACAGAGCGGTCAGGAAGCCTCAGCTCGGAGACCGGACACCCCATATAGATGCACTTCTCGGCGATCGGGACCCCTATTAACGCCTCATCGAAACCCGCCATGAGCACTAGCACTTCCAGGTCGGGGACGGTCTGTCTCACCAGTTCGTTGGCTACGACATGGTATGTTCCTATGGCGGCGTCCACCCCGCTCATATCGAACACCATCTCGTAGTCACGACGGGAGAATTTTGTTATGGTCTTGGATACGCCTAGATGCTTCCCGATCAGGCAGGAGAGGAGGTTCTCCTCCTCGTTGTCAGTGGTGCAGATCAGAGCGTCGGCCATGTTCACGTTCTCATCCCTCAGCACAGAGGGGTCCGTGCCATTTTCGTTGATTATGATTGCGTTCCCGAACTTTCGGGACAACCGCTTGCAGCGGGCCTCATCCTTCTCTATGAGCTTAATGGAGCACTTAGTGTCCTTTAGTATGTCCAGGAGCTGTTCGGCAACGATGTTTCCCCCCACCACCACGAAGTCATGGGGTTCATGAACCCTTCCCAGCAATGCGTTGAACTCCTTGATGGCCCCGGGCGGTCCCAGGATGGTGATCTCGTCCCCCACTTGAAGGTTCTCTGTCTTGCTGGGTAGGAGGAGCTCACCCCTGCGATGGATCACTAATATGCTGCTTCCTGGAGGCATCTCCATGAACTTCAGAGGTTTGAATAGACCAGCATCGTGCCTGTCTGTGACCCTGAAAACCGCAACGGCCAGTCCGAATCCGGGAACCCTCTCGTAATCGATCAGGTCCTCCACCATCGCCAATTTCTTCATCTTGCTGGCAGTGAGGCGCTCGGGAGAGAAGGTACGGTCCACTCCAAAGGATTCCCACTGTATGTCGCCCACCATGTAATCTGGATTCCTCACGCGGGCGATCGTGCTGACCTCAGGGCGGAGCTTCTTGGCGACCTGGCATGCGAATATGTTGAACTCATCCTTCTCTGTTACAGCAAGGAACAACCCTGTCTTCTCGGTCAGCAGGTCCTTGAGGACCGCCGGGCTGCCGCCGTTGGCGTTAACTGCCCCTATGTCTAGGCTGTCCAGGATCCTTCTGTACCTCTTCTCGTCCTGTTCAACCATCATGACGGTGTATTTCCTTGACATCGTACGTGCTAAGGTATAGCCAACGTTTCCCGCTCCCACGATCACGACCTGCATGGAACTCCCACCAATCGTTAAGCGATAAGAGTAGCATCATCAAAATGATTATGGTATCAGATGAGCACCATTCCTTTAACGAGTAAGGTTCTTGTTGGCCATGATATCGATTCTCCCTTTTAGGACAGGCGAAATATTGAGGTATTGATGATCCCATTACAATCATTATGACCAAGAATGTAAAGAAAAAAGGCTTCTGCATCGACATTGAAGATGCTACCAAGGAGAACAAGTGTTTCCGCAAGGTCCTGTATACCGGAGAACATAGCCAACTTGTGCTCATGACCCTCAAGAAGGGGGATGAGATCGGCATGGAGGTCCATGACGATAGGGACCAGTTCTTCAGGTTCGAGGAGGGTGAGGGCGAGGTCATCATCAATGATAACGTATACAAGGTAAAGGATGGCTCAGCCGTGGTTGTCCCTGCTGGTTCCAAGCATAATGTGGTCAACACAGGCGATAAGAAGCTGAAGCTCTACACCATCTACTCACCCCCGGAGCATAAGGACAAGACAGTACATGGGACCAAGGCGGATGCCGAAGCCCATGAGGAGCATTTCGACGGAGAGACCACCGAGTGAATATCTGGGCAGCCTATCGGCTGTCTATCCTCTTTTTTTATTCTTTATGAATCAATTTTCTGCTTAACTTCCAACCTTGAGGACCTTATTTTAACACTCGATAAATTGACCGATCTGGATTTCCAATTATTTACCGGTCTCGCAGCACCGTTCACTGAGAACATGAAGGCGGTATGATCGAATGAGCCAAGGGGCACATGGATAATGTTGGCCTTTGTAGCATTAGAACAGTTGGATTATACATCCAATAGATACTTAAACAAAGAACGCATTTAGGGAATCAGAAGTTAGCTCGTCACTCCTCAAAAATCACACATATGCTCTTTGAGTTCTGAGCATATCTCTTAGAGATAAGACCGGCCTCCATCCATACGGCATTGAAGACTCCCGCTGGGACAAGACAGGTAGGTGTAAGGTTGGACTCATGGGCAAGCTCCATGATTCCCGAGTCCCTTATGGAGATATATTCTTCCATGTGTAGTGGCTTGATCATTTTACCGAACCTGCGGACCTCACGGCAGGTCGAACGGATCCTGACCTTTACTGTGCTATCATCTTGCATATGCGCATCTATCAGCGCCTTATGGGCACAGATAGTCATATCCACTCGCACCCTGGAGACCATACATTCACCTTTTGTAGGTCAAGGGTCTAGGTTCTAACAATTTTTTTGATAATAACTTTTAACATATACAATCAAGTCCAAAATATGATTTCCGAACAAGTCTGGCTCTGAAAGAAAGGGGTTTTTAGTTCGGTATCGCGAACGAAAAAGCGTTTATTGGATTTAATATGAGAAAAAGTGACAGTTTCCAAAGAAAGAATGTCTATAAATAAAATTTGGAGGCTTTCACGATAGAAAACTCATGTTTTATCATTGTTTATAATGTACTGGCTATCAAAAAAGAAGAGGTAAAAAGCCATTATTAATTTATATATAATCAATTGACTATAAGTATTGTATTCTAATTTTTTAGAATCAATTCTTACAACGAAGCATCACCTTTATATTGTTACGCGATAACTAAAGTAATAGAGTGCGAGCATAGTATCCTTATAGCCCTTAGGAGACATCTTGAGCCAGATGCCTCCGGGGAAACATTGTTGCAGTTTAGCAGATGTACTACTTTTATTTTTTAATCAATATAAATTTGCTCTCTATAAAATTAAAAATCTCGACTACTGTTTATATACTCTTTTCGAATTTAGGAATTGAGCGGTTCGGAATCTGAGTTAGAGTCCGGACTGTCAGACAAGAGGAGAAAGGGAAAATGCTAGACTTCGACGCAATAAATGCAGACAAGATCTTGACTCGATATGACATCAAGATGGAGTCTTCGGAGAAGCCAGAGACCATCGCTGCAAGGATCCTCCCGAAGGACCCTGCTCTGAAGAAGGTCGCTGAGGATGTTATGAACTTGAAGGGCAAGCTCATCGAGGACGATGTAAAGGCCGCTCTCAAGTCCAACGCCCCAGAGATTGTTATTCAGGATGGCCTGCTGAAGGGAATGGATGTTGTTTCTGAGCTTTATGGCCGCGGTATCTACTACCTGCCCCATGTCATGGTCGCCGCTGACGCCTTCGACAAGGGAATGAAGCTCGCCGAGGGAGCGATGTCCACTGAGAAGAAGACCAAGGGAACCGCCGTCATGCACGCTGCTGAGGGTGACCCCCACGACATTGGCAAGAACATTGCTGCTGTCCTTCTGAAGTCCAACGGCTACAAGGTCATCGACCTTGGCAGGGATGTTCTAGTCGACACTGTTGTTGACAGCGTCCTGAAGAACAAGCCGAACTTCGTGACCGGCACTGCTCTGATGACCACCACCATGTCCGCGTTCCCAAGGATCACCGCGAAGTTGGCGGAGAATGACGTCCACATTCCGTTCATCGGCGCCGGCGGTGCTGTGAACAGAGAGTTCGTCGAGTCCTTCGACATGGGCGTCTACGCTGTAGCTGCCAAGGATGGCCCGCACCTCGCCGCAAAGATCATTGACGGCTGGAGCTGGCACAGGCTTAGGGAGAAGTGGGACGACATCATCGCGGGGAAGATCTAAACGAGGTGAAAAAAATGGCACTGAAGAATTTCACAAAGATGGAGTACGGCTCCGCAGATGAAGTTGTGTTCGGCGACGCGAAGTACCCCTTGTCCTATGGCCTTGGCCTCAAGGTCGGCGCTGGGTTTGTCTCCCCTGAGATCAACTTCGCTCCCAGGCCCGGAACTGAGAAGACCGTTGAGAGACTGGTCAAGGAATATGTCGACTATATCACCACCGACATCATGAACCGCGCCGTTACCCTCGGTTTCCCCTCCCTCCAGCTGGAGAACGAGTGGATCCACCAGATGGGTAACGACCCCAAGAAGTACGCTGCGCCGGTAGTTGCTGGCCAGAAGGCGGTCATGAAGAAGTTCAACGAGGAGTATGGCGTCGCGTGCGCTATCCGCCACACCTGCGCTGACCCCAGGCTTGCTGAGATGGGCCTGAGGGAGGGCATGGACAAGACCCACATGTACCCCGAGAAGACCATCGAATCCTTCGAGGTCGCTGCCGAGAACGGCGCCGATGTACTGTCCGTCGAGACCATGGGTGGCAAGGAAGTCGCTGACTACGCTGTTGTCAGGCAGGATATCCGCGGATGGCTGTTCGGTATCGGCTACCTCGGCTCCATCGACATGGCGTGGATCTGGCCCCAGATCGTCGACATCGCCAAGAAGAACAAGATCGTCCCCGGCGGTGACACCAACTGCGCAGGCGCGAACACCTCCATGTTCATGGCCGGCGGTTACCTCGACAAGGATATCCCCAGGACCTTCTCTGCCGTGACCCGTATGATCGCTTCCGCCAGAACCCTGGTCGCGATCGAGGCTGGCGCCACTGGACCTGACAAGGACTGCGGCTATGAGGGACCCGTACTGAAGTGCATCTCTGGACGCCCATCTGCCCAGGAAGGCAAGGGTGCTCAGGACGCGCACGCTGACCTGATGGGTAACCTGATGGCCCACACCTGCGACCTGTGGTCCAACGAGTCCGTTGAGTACCACTCTGAGTTCGGTGGATCTTCCGTCCAGTGCTGGCTCGGTGTCATCGGCTACGAGGCTGCCCTGATGAACGCTGCCAAGCAGCTGAAGCAGGACAAGGTTCTGAGGGACCTCTACGTCGCCTCTGACAGGTTCAGGTGCCCAGAGGGCTTCTGCATCTGCTTCGACAACGCCTACCAGATCGGCCAGGCCATCGTCGAGAACGGCAAGAGCTACTACCTCAGGTCCAAGGCTGCCGGTCTGAAGGCCGCGGAGCTCGTTCAGGCGTCCAACGACAAGGGCAAGCTGAAGCTCAGCAAGCAGGAGAAGGACACCCTGAACAAGATCCTCACCGACCTGAACTCCCTGCCGGACGAGGAAGGCAAGTTCGTCGACTGGGCGCTGAAGGAGTACAAGAACGTACCTGCCTTCAACCCCAAGAACTACGAGCTCTAAGCGCACAGCTTAAGCCTAGTTCCCTCCAAACCCTTTTCTTTAAACTCTTTCCCTCACATTTTTCTGTTTCGTAGTTTGGGTTTTTATCAACAATTATTCACCTACGATGCACTCTCCTGAGCATCCTACATTTATTCGTTTAAGCATTGATCGATTTGGAAATATCTGTTAAAATTCAGACCGCTTCTTTTAGGACCAGGCGAAGATCCGGCCACCGTCCTTTCTTAGACTGATTTTCACACCATAAAGCAATGATAGGCGATCCTCATCGATAAGTTCCATCCCACCGTCTTGAAAGATACTTCCATCCCTCATCAATATGACCCTATCTATCTCGGGGATTATGTCAGAAGGATCATGGGTGACCAGTATGATGGTCCTGCCGCCTTGCGCAAGCGTGCGCATGGAAGATCGGACACTGTGCTTGCCGGTAAGGTCAAGCGAGCTCATCGGCTCATCGAATATCAGAGCCTCAGGATCGTTCACCAAAGCCCTAGCGATGAGCACCCTGCGGGCCTCCCCTGTGGAGAGGGTGGGCATCGTCCTATTTGCCAGGTGAGAGATCCCGATGCATGACAGGGACCTCACCGCCGCATCCCTCATGGCTTCGGTAACATCCTGAGACCGGTTGGTACCGACAGAACCGAAGAATCCGGATATGACCGCCTCCAACGAGGTGAGGTCACGGCAGAACTCGTACTGAAGGTCGCCGGACACCGTCCCGAAGGCTCGGCGGACATCGAACAAGGACCATTCCTCCTTGCCTCTTATTCTCACCGAGGCACCATCCACGGACGTATCGAACCTATTGTCTCCGGTCATCGCCTTGATCAATGAGGACTTCCCCGAGCCGTTCGGTCCCAGTATCACCACCCTCTCACCACTGTCTATCCGGAGGTCAACATCATGGAGGATCGTCACTCGTCCCTTGGTTATGTTGACCCGCTTCATCTCTATGACAGGATGGAGAGGCATGCCCCCTCATAGTTGATAGACTATTTATGGAAATGTGGGGTATCAAAACTCGTTCTTTCTATGCGCTTTTAATATTTCAAAGAAAAGGGAGGGAAAGGGAGGCCGTTAGGCCTGCGTTGGTACTCGGACTAGACATCATCCTAAGGTTTCTTCTTCCTCAGCAGCAAGAAGCCAGCAATGCCTACCACTGCCACAGCCACCACCCCTAGGGCTATCAGGAGCATCTGGGGGATGCCGCCTTCCCCAGAAGATAAGCTTTGAGATACCTGATCATAGGTCTGCTCTTCAGAGACCTGGCCGATGATGGTATCAGCAAGTTGCTGAGCTTCTCCCACCGGTATGGACTTCATATCGAACGTCATCGAGATATCGTACATAGCAGGCGGGGTGTGTAACTCTATACCGACGAGGTATCCCTTCTCCGGATAATACCAAAGCTGAAGGTAGTTCTCCAGGGAGGCGTTCCTGAACCCGAACTTGGTGATATCGATCGTCCCATATACGGGGTCATCAATGGTAGCAGAACCCAGGCAGCTGAACTCGGGGTTCACCTCCATGGAATCCAACTCCAAGGTCCCGTTGTCCACGGGAATGCCTGAGCTGCCGGGGTTATAGATCTTAGCTAGGTCGATAGGGAATCCGGTAATTCCCGACTCCACCAGGTCCTCATTGAAGATCATATCCGTAATGTTGGATGGAAGACCTGCCATATTGAAGACACCGGTCCAGCTGAAAGACCCGTTCAGGTAGCAGGTCTGCTCCCAGAAGTCCCCTTCTGATGGGTTTTCCTTTATGATCTCAAGATAGGGATCAAAGTCCAGATTACCGGACATCGAGAGGTCCAGAGTAATGGGGCTGTCGAACGAGTCGTACGAAGTGATGTTCAAGGTATCGATTTGGTTCACCCAGTCATAGTCATAGCTTGTGTTGGCATAGTTGTCCACTTTCAAGTATCCCCTGGCATAGGCCGTCATCTCCATGTCTATGGACTTGATGGCCATGGTGGTCTTCTCCAGGTGG
>MVRB01000157.1 GCA_002067635.1 Methanomassiliicoccales archaeon PtaU1.Bin030
AGGAAGCTCCATCTCAAGGACCTCAAGCCCTTTCTCCGTCATACCGCCCCTGGTGGCGACCTTCTCCATCAATCCTCGGATGCTTTCAGTGCCCGTGGCCAGGGTAATCGCCGTACCCAGCAAGGTCTCGATCACCATCTCCTTGACCTCTTCGAGGGACAGCCCGCTTGACCGCGCTCCCGACTGCGCGAAGGTCTCCACAATCATGGCCATGAGGCCGGGAGCGCAACTGGTCAGGCCAGTGCTGTCATTAAGGCAACTTTCGGTCAAGACCTTCACCTTGCTGGAGCGCTCGAACAAGGCCTGCAGTTCCTCCTGCATCAGCAGCGGCACACGGGAGCTGTGGGCGATCAGCGTGAACCCGTGCCCGGAACTCATGATCATAGTTGGAATGACCTTGCTAACGGGGCCGGAGTACAAGGCCTCGATCTCATCGATCGACACACCGCCGTTTATCGTGACAAGGTGCGTGTTCATGTCCAGATCAGAGGATATCTCATCCATGACGCCTTGGACGGCGGAAGTGTCTGTGCATAGGAAGAGGACATCTGAAGCGCGGGCCACATCTGATGGGCAGGCTGCGATGGCCAGATCGGGGTAGGTTTCGGATAGCTCCACGAGTCGGTCAGATGTACGGTTGAAGACCGTCACGTGATCAGGTACAAGAGAGCGGTCCCTTAAAAGAGATAGAACAACCGCCCGCCCCATATTGCCGTATCCGATGAAACCATACCTCTTCATGAAAAGCTTGAACCCAATCCAGTATATCAATAATGGGGCTGGTAATGATCCGGGGAGAGATAATTATGAAAGGGGCTGTAGAAAGGGATTTGAGGACTGGGTCCTCATTCTAACATAGGGTTTTCACTTCTTGTTCTTGAACTCGGTGTAGCCGCACTTCCCGCAGGAGTTGCGGTCCTTGTGCTCTGCAAGGAACACGCCCGGACCGCACTTGGGGCAGTTGCGACCCTTGCGCTCCAGCTTTCCGCCCTGAACGACGTAGTGGTCCTTCTTGGCGGAAGCCCCGGCCGCGGCCTTCTTGCCCGCACCGGCCTTACCCTTGTCCTTCGATTCTGGCTTCTTCTCTGCAGGTGCCGCCCCGGCGGCCTTAGCGTCCTTTGCCATTCATATCACCTTACTTGGCCTTCTTCTTCTTGGCTGCAGGAGCCGCCTTGGGCTTCTTAGCCTTCTTCTCCGCCAGTCCGTTGCGTACCAGCAGGTGGTTGGCCTCATACTTCTTGGCGCTCTCGACAGACCCGTACACCTTGGCGTATCCGTCGCCAGCTCCCATCCCGAACCGGGAGGCCATGTCCGACACCACGACACGCTCCTTCTGGACGCCCATGGCTCCGGCCAGGGCGGTGCGGACAGCATCGCGGTTGGGGGAAGGCTCACCGACGTGGTCGGTCCTGAACTTGACATCGACCCTGTCCATGAGCTTGTTCTCGCTCTTACTGACAATCTCTAGCTTCAATTCAATTCCTCCATAGAATATATCAACGATCTTGCTTGGTCCGCAGCGTCCTCGTCGATCTTCAACAACGCCATTCCCCTACCAGGAATGCCGAAGATCAGACAGGAGCCGATGGGGGCCATGGCCGCGCAGACCAATGCGGCTAGGTCCTCCTCGCCCTCGACCAGGACCTTCGTTGGAACGTTCCTATCAATGGCCCGGGCGATCTCACGCACGAGCTCAGCGCTGATCTGACCCGCTGGATTCGCGACCTTGCGGTCCACTCCCTCCATCTCCTTGAGCCTGGCCGTCAGAGAGGTGAACGGCCGGCGCTCGGTCTTGAGGTCATAGACGACCAGGTCCGGTTTGAAACCGTTTTCTAACAGAGTGAGAGATACCATATCACCAACGGCCATAAGGAGCTTGCATCCATTTAGCTCGGCCGGAAGATCCTCGAGGGGGACCAGTTTGCCGAGACCGGCGGCCAGCTGGGCCCTCATGCTGTCAGGCAGGGACCATCCTCTTCGGGGGCACCGCAGCCTAACGCACCTTGAGGGCGAACTTTCCGTTGACATTGATCCCCATCCGCTTCGCGATCTCCGAACGAGTGTGATCCACGATAATAACGTAACCTTGCCAATCCTTGGAGGTCTGGTTGCCGCAAAGCGGACAGTTGTCCTCCTCGGTCATGTAGCTGCAATGCTTGCACGCCTTCTGTATCTTCATGCAGCACCACCACTGGTCTTCTTCCTTTCTTCCTCTATCCATTCGAGCTTGCCGAGGCCAGGCTGCCGCATGGTGAGGCCGATCTTGGACTCGCGGGGGCTCCTCTCGTTCAAGCTCAGGGCCACGATGCGAGCTCGGACGGTATCCCCCACCTTGAGGTCACGCTTGGTGTCCTTTCCCAGAAGGCGACCGTTCTCGGTATCGATGTCTATGCGATCATCCATTATCTGGCTGATATGCAGAAGGCCGTCCAGAGGGCCGAAACGGACGAACGCCCCGAACTTCAGGACCTCGACCACGGTACCTTCGATCACCTCTTGGAGCATGGGCCTGAAAACCAGACTGTCATACCTCACGTTCTGGTAGATGGCACCATCGCCATGGACGATCCGTCCCTCACCTATCGGCTCCACGTTGGACACCAGGACGGTCAAAGAGTCGGAGCCCTCGATCCTACCCTCGAAGGACTCCCAGCTCAATTGATTGATAACGTCAGTAAGGTCTTCGCCGAGCCGCTCAGGCGGGATGCGGACGACCTTCTCCTTGGTTGACAATAGGTACATAGCGTGGCCTCTGAATGATGATTGGGGATAAGCCATCTGTTATTTAAACGTGAGGGTTATCGAAAGAAAGAGAAAAAGTATCTGGATAAAAGGAAAGGAAAAGGTTTGGATTGTTCACCGCTTACATTACGATGAACAGCCCGGCGAAGACCAGGGTGATGGTGGAGAGCAGCTTCACCAGCACGTGCAGGGACGGACCAGCGGTGTCCTTGAAGGGGTCACCGACGGTGTCACCGACGACCGCTGCAGCGTGAGCGGGGCTCTTCTTGCCGCCGTGGTGTCCGGTCTCCACGTATTTCTTCGCGTTGTCCCAGGCACCGCCACCGTTGTTGAGCAGCGTGGCCATCAGGATACCGACGATGGTGGCGACCATAAGGAACGCACCCACGGCCTGAACCGCTATCTGGTCGGTCTCACTGGGGTAAGCGTAGCGCCAGATAAGACCGACAGTTATGGGGACCACGACCGGCAGAATGCCGGGCAGGACCATGGCCTTGAGGGCTCCGACGGTGGAGATATCGACGCACTGGGCATAGTCAGGCTTCTCCGTGCCTGCGAGGATACCGGGCTTCTCCTTGAACTGCCTCCTGACCTCGTTGATCATGTCGTAGGCAGCCTTTCCCACGGCGCGGATGGCCAGGGAGGTGAAGAAGAAGACCAGCATACCGCCGATAAGAGCGGCGACGAAAACCGGGGGCTGGGCGATGTCCACCACGAATATGGACAGAAGGTCCACGTTCAGCTTGACCGCGACCTCTTGGAAGTAGGCAGCGAACAGCAGATATGCGGCGAGGGCCGCGGAACCCATGGCATATCCCTTGGTGAGGGCCTTGGTGGTGTTGCCGACCGCGTCCAGCCTGTCGGTCCTGCGGCGGATCTCCTCCGGCTGCTTGGACATCTCACAGATACCACCGGCATTGTCGGTGATCGGCCCGAAGGTGTCCATCGCTAGCACGAAAGCGGCGGTGGCCAGCATACCCATTGTGGCGACGGCGGTTCCGAACAGCCCGAAGATGAACAGGCTGTTGGCCGAGGGTTCACTTACCCCTAGGACCGTGACCGCAGCATCTTGTCCCAGGAAGTAAGCGGCCAGCAGAGATATGGCGATGGCGATGATCGGCATCGCGGTGGTCTCCAGACCAATGGAGAAACCGGTGATTATGTTCGTGGCCGGGCCGGTCTCGGAGGCCTTGGCGATCTCACGGACAGGCCTATACTCGCCAGCTGTGTAGTACTGAGTGATGAACACGATGGCGATGGACAGGACGATCCCGATCACACCGCAAGCGAAGAACTGCCAAGCACCCAACATCTCTTGGCTGATGAAGTAGAACCCAATGGCTCCGAGTATCGCAGAGACATAGTAGCCGCGGTTCAAAGCCGACATAGGCTCCTCGTCTTCGCTTTTTAGCTTCACCAGCATAATACCGACAAGGGAGGCGAGTAGACCAAACGCACGGACGACCAGCGGGAAGAACACCCAGTCAATGTTACCGGTGAGCCCGAAGATGGCAGCACCGAGGATCATAGCACCGATGTTCTCGGCAGCGGTGGACTCGAACAGGTCAGCACCACGACCGGCACAGTCACCGACGTTGTCACCGACAAGGTCAGCAATGACAGCAGGGTTTCGGGGGTCATCCTCGGGGATACCGGCCTCGACCTTACCGACTAGGTCAGCGCCTACGTCGGCGGCCTTGGTGTAGATACCGCCGCCCAACTGGGCGAACAGTGCAGCGAAGGACGCACCGAAGGCGTAACCGACAGCAAGGTTCAGGGTCTCCACCACGTGCCAGGACTGCAGATCGTATCCGGCAGGAGCAGAGGTGGGTTCAGCGACCACGAAGAACAGGTACAGGAAGAAGATGCCCGCGACACCAAGAAGGCTCAGGGCGACCACGGCAATACCAGAAACGGCGCCGCCGCGGAACGATGTCTGCAATGCCTCGTTCAGGGTCCTTCTCGCACCGCTGGCGGTCCGGATGTTGCTGTTCACAGAAACATACATTCCGATATAACCAGACAAAGCGGAGAAGAAGGCACCGAGCAAGAAGGCAATGCCGACTTCAATTCTCAATCCTATAGCGATGATGATTCCTAAAATCACGCTAATAATTGCAATCGTTTTATACTGACGGGCCAAGTAGGCCATGGCTCCTTCGCGAATGGCATCCCCGATGAACTTCATCTCAGGGGTGCCAGTGTCCTTCTTGAAGATATGACGAGTCAGAAGGCCCGCGACCAGGAGGCCGATTACGCCAGCGATCGGTATTAGATATACCCAGGCATCGAGTTCTATAGCCATAATCAGAACCTCTCTCAGGTTTGGGCCCATAATTAAGATTCATGTATATATTGTTTATTCAATTGATAATATCGAGAGATCGATACTGGCTGAAATGAACACACGTCACGAATATCATCTAAGGAACGGTCAATGAAAGCCTTAGTTACCGTTTATTTCAAATGTTTAGCTCCCTCATCAGGGCCTCAGTGTGCATTTCATACCAATTTGGTAATAAGTAGAGTAATGCTGTCGTTCAACAAGACTTCGCTTCCATGACCATGGCTCGTCCCTCTCTAAAGGCATGACTACGCGAGTTCGACGACGATCCTGTGCAATATATCTATAGTAATACTGAGCGCCCTACCCGCGTCCTTAAGATGGTGGTAGACCTCTCGCTTCTTCATTATCTCAATGACATCGTCGGTCGTGAACTGGTAGGCCATACAGGCGACGTAGGTCTTTTCTATGTCATGCTCCGACTGCCTCATCCCTATGATCATCTTGTTGGTGGCAGCCGGGTCCCTGGCCATGATCCTAACTGCCTCCACTATCATCTCCGTTCCCTGGTGCAGGCTTACGGTCATGGACTTGATGGTGCCATCCGGGTGGACCTTAAAGGCACGCATCTCGTGCGCCGTGGAAAGACAAAAGTTGAGGATGTGGTCCATCTGACGGGAGAAGGAGTAGATGTCCTGGCGGTCGAACGGGGTGGAGAAGGCCTCTAGGAGCAGTTCCTCCGTGCGCAGTCTCAGGTCGTCGGCCTGCTGCTCTATCCTCATCAGCTCTCTGGGTTCCTGCGACAGATCGTCCATGTCCAGCCACTCGTGGAAGGCCTTTACTCCATCGCGTGTTTCCGACGCTTGGGATAGCAGCATTCCCTGAAAATCATACTTTGGAGGAAAGATGGAGTTCCATAAGCCGGCCTTCGTTTCCTGCCCTTTGTTCTCCACGGGACCACCTAGGGGCTGAACAGCAATCTGAGGATATTAAATATCAACGCCGCCAGGGTCGCCGAGGCAGGTATCGTCAGCATCCAGGATACCACCATATGCTTTCCCACCGACCACTGCACCATCTTCGCCCTTTCCCCCGCCCCCACGCCCATGACGCTGGAGGCGACCACCTGAGTGGAGGATACAGGGGCGCCCGCAGCGGTGGACAGCAGTATCGTGACCGAGGATGCGATCTGAGAGTCCAGGCTGTCGATGGGCTTTATGGGGAATATTCTCCTGCCCAGTGTCTTCATGATCTTCCACCCTCCGCCGATAGTGCCTAGTGCTATGGCAGCGGCCACCAGAAGGCGGACCCATACTGGTATCTCCTGCACGCCGATGATCCCTCCGGCCAGGAGGGCGATGGTGATAACCCCCATCTGCTTCTGACCGTCGTTGGCCCCATGGGAGAAGGACAGCACGGCTGTGGTGAGGAACTGGGCGTGGCGGATGGGGCGGTTGGCCGTTCGCTTGGCGTTCCTGAGGGCCAGCATGCTGGCCTTCTTCATAAGGTACCCGCCCGCGAACCCTATGGCCACGGATAAGACCAAGAGGAGCAGTATCTTGCTGAGGCCGGTGAGCTCCCCGTTCAACAGCTCTGTGGTCCCCCAGCTGATGCTGCTCGTACCGGCACCGGCAAGGCCTCCTCCGACCAGCCCTCCTACCAGGGCGTGGGTCGAGGAAGAGGGGAGACCGAACCACCATGTGACAAGGTTCCACGCCGATGCGCTGAGCACAGCGGCCAGGAGGATCAGCAAAACAGCATCCGGCTGCTGGAAGTGGACCAGACCCTCTATGGTGAAGGCCACGGCGCTCCCCCCGAGGATAGCGCCCAGGAACCCGAAGGCCGCGGAGTAGAGTACACTGGTCCTGGGCGTGGCCGCGCGGCAGGCCACCATCGTGGCCACGGTGGCGCTGGAATCCTGGAACCCGTTGGTGAAGGCGAAGAACAGGGCTACCCCTGAGATCAACACGGCCAGGAGCACGGGGTCAATCAGGATAACACCGGAGGCGGCATGCCCTTGCTTATTATTTGACCCCTATGAGATCAGAAGCGGGACTTCAGGACCACGATGCCATCGTTGCGGTTTATGTCGATGGACTGCTTGCCCGTCATGTGGTCGGTGCCCCTCATCTTCAGCACCTCAAGGTACTTCCGCCTCGCTCCCTCCTCCTCAGCCATCAGCAGCAGGATGATTCCATCGACGGCGTAGCCCAGGTCGCTGGGGTACATCTCTCCGGGAAGCACCTCTCCGGTGACCACCGTGGTAGCGTTCCAGTTCTTCAGCCGGTTGGCCATGTCGAAAAGGAAGGCACGGTAGTTGCCCCGCATCATGCTTCCTATAACGGATATGGGATCTATGACGATACGCTGTGGCATGACCTCGGCTATCTTCTCCTCCATGATGTTGAGGAGGTCCGCTGGCTCGATGTCACGGATCATCGCTCCCAGATCG
>MVRB01000158.1 GCA_002067635.1 Methanomassiliicoccales archaeon PtaU1.Bin030
AAGGCTTGACGTGATCCCGTTCAAGGCCCTCGCCGATGCCCCGCTCTCATGACAGGTCAGACGTACCGAAATATTTTTAGTAAGCTGAATTTTCCCCAGCCTCATGGTATCCCCTCAAGTTGAGAAGCTATTCAATTCCATGAAGAACGGCGGAATAATCTCCGAGGACAAGGCCGTCAGTGCGGAGAAGGCGACCTCCATGTCCAAGCTCCCAAAGGCCCAATGCATGAACGCTTTGGCGGAGCTTGAGAGGATGGGAGCGGCCAAGAAGCGCAAGAACAACAACGCCGTGGCCTACTACCTTACTAGGACCAGCCTGTGATCCTCTCCCAGAATGAGGGCCGCCCTGGGCCCTCGAATTCCCTTTTTTCTCCACCTTACTTTCCTATCTGGTGCATCCCTTTCGCAAGCTGCTGACACTACCTCGTAAAAAATGATGGGGGATGGGGCAAGGTAGCCCTCAGTTCCCACGCCTGTAGGTCTTACCGACCTTGAAGGCCTCGGCCACCATCTCCCCCAGGCGGTGATATGTGGAGCCGACGGAGAGGTACATAAGAGGGTCCAGCCTGCCGACGTCGGGGACGTTCTCATTGAAGACGCCCTCCTCCGCGTAAACTCCCACGATCTTACCGAGCACCATGTCCGTGGTGTCGAACTCTATGATCTTGAGGAGCTCGCACTCCATGGTCAGGGGGCACTCCTCGATCATGGGGGCGGTCCCGAGCTTGCCGTAGAAGCTCTTGAAGACCTCCGACTTGTCGGTCTCGTGCCCCGAGGTGATGCCCACGTAGTCGGTGACCGCGGCCATCTGGGTGCTGGGAATGTTCACGCTGAAGGTGCAGTTCTCGAGTATGCCCTCCTTGGTCCTCCTCTCCTTGGCCATCACCAGCCCGATCATGGGAGGTATGTCATCGATCATGGTGAACCAGGCGAGGGTGCAGTAGTTGGGCCTCCCGCCTATGTTGGCCCCGGCTATGCACACGGGCAGGGCGAGCGGGGGCATTATCATTCCGAGCTCTCTCTTGGTCATGTTATCCTCTATCGGATTGGTTCGTGCCGTACATCACACTTTGCCCTCCTCGGATTTTGCCGAGGATTTAAGTACGCTCGTTCGTTTTCGAGCCGATAACATGGCCGCTGCCAATGACCTCCCTCGACCGGTCATCATCGAGGATGAATGCAAGGGGTGCGGGCGCTGCATCGCCGCCTGCCCCAAGAAGGTGCTCAGACCTGCCGATCACTTGAACCGCCGAGGTTTCGTTCCCGCCGAGTACGTCGGGGAGGGCTGCACCGGCTGCGCCATCTGCTTCTACAACTGTCCAGAGTTCTATGCGATAGAGGTGCACACCGCGGACAAGGAGGGAGAGCGATGAGGAAGTTCGTCAAGGGCAACGAGGCCGTGGTAATCGGAGCGCTTTTCGCCGGCTGCGATGTGTACTTCGGATATCCCATCACTCCGGCCAGCGAGATCGCTCACGGCGCGGCGGAGCTGTTCCCACGCACAGGCAGGGAGTATCTCCAGGCGGAGTGCGAGACCGGCTCCATCAACATGATCTTCGGAGCAGCCAGCGCAGGGAAGCTGGCCATGACCGCCTCATCGGGGCCCGGGATAAGCCTGATGCAGGAAGGGATCTCCTACCTCGCGGGGGCCCAGCTACCTGCGGTGATCGTGAACGTCATGCGCACCGGTCCAGGGCTGGGGAACATCGGTCCGGAGCAGGGGGACTACAACCAGGCGGTGAAGGGGGGCGGTCACGGCAACTACAAGACCATCGTCCTGGCGCCGGGCTCGGTGCAGGAGATGTGCGACCTGACCATGAGGGCCTTCGAGCTCGCGTTCCGCTACCGTATGCCCGTGGTGGTCCTGGCGGACGCTGTCCTGGGGCAGATGATGGAGTCCCTGAAGCTCCCGGAGAGCACCCTTCCACGCCCGGAGACCTCGTCCTGGGCGGTCCATGGGGATGCCGCCACACGCCCCAACCTCATCACCTCCATATACCTGGACCCGGACCGTCACGAGCAGCACAACCTCAGGCTGCAGGAGAAGTACGCGCGCATGAAGGTCGAGGCCAGGGCGGAGACTTACCTCGTGGAGGATGCTGAAATCGTGCTCACCGGCTATGGCTCCTCCTCGAGGATAGCGCGTTCGGCCGTGGACCGCCTTCGGTCCGAGGGGATCAGGGCCGGGCTCTTCCGGCCGGTGACCCTTTCCCCGTTCCCGGTGGAGCAGCTTAACGCCGCGGTCGGGGACCGCAGCGTCCTGGTTGTGGAGATGAGCAACGGCCAGTACCGTGACGACGTGCTCCTGCACCTCGACCGCAGGAGCAGCTCAGAGGTGTCCCTGGTGAACCGCATGGGCGGAAACCTTGTCAGGGTGGAGGACGTCATCAAGGCCGCCCGAGGGATCGTGGGGGTGAGGGCATGATAAAGCGTTCCCGGGGCTTCTACGAGACTTTCGACCGCAAGGACGGCTCCAGGACCACTACTTTCTGCGCGGGCTGCGGGCACGGGATCATCCACAAGCTGATAGCGGAGGCCATGGCCGACCTGGGAATCCAGGACCGCACCGTGTTCGTCTCGCCCGTGGGGTGCGCGGCCTTCTGCTACTACTACTTTGACTGCGGTAACGTGGCCGGGCCCCATGGGCGGGCGTCGGCCGTCGCCACCGGACTCTCGCGGGTGCTCCCGGGCAAGGTCATCATCGCCTATCAGGGGGACGGGGACCTGGGGGCCATAGGGTTCAACAACGCCTTCCAGGCCGCGAACCGGGGCGAGAAGTTCGCGTGCTTCTTCGTCAACAACACCATCTTCGCCATGACCGGTGGGCAGATGGCGCCCACCACCATGCCAGGCCAGAAGACCGCCACCTCCCCCTACGGCAGGGACGTGGCCAAGACCGGGGCACCCCTGCGGGTGTGTGAGGTCTTCGCGCAGCTGGACGCCCCCGTGTACGTCGAGAGGGTGTCGGTGGCGGACACCAAGCGCATCATGCAGGCTCGGAGGGCAGTGAGGAAGGCACTGGAGATCCAGCGCGACGGGAAGGGCTACGCCTTCGTGGAGTTCCTCTCCCCCTGCCCCACAAACTGGCGCATGGATGCCCTCAAGGCCGCCGACTATGTGACCCAGGAGATGGAGAGGGTGTTCCCCCTGGGGTGCTTCAAGGACCGCAGCTCCGAGGAACCCATCAGGCCTCAGGACATCGAGGTCGCGGACCTGAGGGCCGTCCTGGGCGGCTCCGATGGGGGCGTGGAGCCGCAGCCTGACCCCACCTTCCGGGAGAGGCGCTTCAAGTTCTCCGGGTTCGGAGGGCAGGGGGTGCTCAGCCTAGGCCTGGTGGTCGCCGAGGCCGCGGGCAGGGCCGGCCGGTACGTCTCCTGGTTCCCCAGCTACGGGCCGGAGCAGCGCGGGGGAGCAGCCTCTTGCTCCGTGGTCATGGGAGGGCAGGAGATCGGCTCTCCGGCGGTGGAGACCCCCGATGTGCTCGTGTGCATGAACCAGCCCTCCCTGGAGCGCTTCCTGCCCACGGTAGTTCCCGGAGGTACGGTCCTGTACGAGGCCTCCATACCCGCGGAGGTCAGGCCTCCCCAAGGGGTCACCGTCCATGCCTTCCCTGCAATGCAGATCGCCGCGGACCTGGGGGTCCCCAAGGCCGCCAACACCGCCCTGCTGGGAGCTCTGGTGGAGCTGGGCCTTGTGGAGATACCTGAGGAGCACGTCCTCAGCTCCCTGGATGAGAGCTTCTCGGCCAGGCCCAAGCTGGTGGATGTCAACCGCAGGGTGTACGCGGCCGCCCGGGCCTGGGCGAGGGAGAAGCTCAAGCGGTGAGGGAGGCAGCAGCAACCGGTGATAAGCTATATTACTGATATTGCGGATTTGCCGGAAGACCAGCGGCCGCGGTCCGGACGTGACCTGGCCTTTCTGGCAGACCACGCCCCCGGAGGATAGTATGTTAAATTCTCATAAACTGGGAACCCGTATCAAGACCTACCGCGAGCGGCTGGGACTCACCACTGAGGACCTGGCCAAGAACGCCGGCATCGACATCGAACTAGTGAACAACGTGGAGAACGGGGTGGTGTACCCGGCCATCAGCGTGCTGGTGAAGATCTCCCGCGCCCTGGGTCAAAGACTGGGTACGTTCATGGACGACCAGTTCCTTCCCGATCCCCTAATAGTGCGAATGAAGGACCGCCTGGAAGAGACCACTCCCCATCACGGGGCCGGACCCGGCAACTACCATTATTTCCCGTTGGGGAAGGGCAAGACGGACCGCCACATGGAGCCCCTGTTCATCATCATCGACCCTTCCGAGGAGAACTCCCTCGCCTCCCACGAAGGGGAGGAGTTCATAATTGTCGTGTCTGGGGACATAGAGCTCACCTACGGCAAGGAGAAGTATTACCTCCAGGCCGGGGATTCGATGTACTATAACTCCGTGGTCCCGCATGTCGTAAGCGCAGTAGGGAACACCCCCGCCACAATCTATGCGGTCGTTTACACTCCGGCATGAGGGATGCCCATGGTGAGAGAGGAGGTTACGAGGGAGGCCACGCTGGGGCAGCTTCTGGACGAGACCGTGGCCAAGTACCCCGACAATGAGGCCATCGTCTATGCGGACCGCGACTACAGGGAGACGTGGAGGCAGTTCTCCGACACCGTCGACAGGGTGGCCAAGGGCCTCATGGCCCTGGGTGTAAAAAGGGGAGAGAAGGTGGCCGTGTGGGCCACGAACGTCCCCCACTGGGTGACGCTACAGTTCGCCACCGCACGCATCGGCGCCATTCTGCTTACCATCAACATCAACTACAAGAGCTCCGAGATCGAGTACGTTCTGAAGCAGTCGGAGACGGAGAACATCTTCATCATCGACGGGTACAGGGACACCGACTACCTGTCCACGCTCTACGAGCTCATTCCGGAGCTGAAGACCCATCCCCGGGACAAGCTGCGCTCGGAGCGGTTCCCTCACCTGAGAAGGGTGCTGTTCCTGGGACCCGAGAAGCACCGCGGGCTCTACTCCATGAACGAGGTCATGGCCATGGCCGTTCAGACCTCCGACGAGGAATACAGGGAGAGGCAGGCCGGCCTCTCCTGCTACGACGTGGTCAACATGCAGTACACCTCCGGGACCACGGGGTTCCCCAAGGGAGTTATGCTGACCCATCACAACATCGGCAACAACGGATACTGGATAGCGGCCAACATGAACTACACATCCGCTGACCGCATCTGCCTTCCGGTGCCCCTTTTCCACTGCTTCGGCTGCGTCCTGGGCGTGATGGCCTCCCTTAATTCGGGAGCGTGCATGGTCATACTTGAGAAGTACGACGCGGTCAACGTTATGACGGCGGTGGAGAAGGAACGGTGTACCGCCCTTTACGGGGTGCCCACCATGTTCATCGCCATCCTGGAGCACCCCCTGTTCGACAAGTTCGACTTCTCCACCCTGCGCACCGGGATCATGGCTGGCTCCCCCTGCCCCTCCAAGAGCATGGAGGAGTGCGTGGAGCGGATGAACATGACCGAGGTAACCATCGTGTACGGGCTCACAGAGTCATCACCTGGTATGACCCAGACCCGCTACGACGAGCCGTCACTGGAGAAGAAGTGCTCGACGGTAGGCAAGGCCCTCCCTGGCGTGGAGGTCAAGCTCTTCAACCCCGAGACTGGGCAGGAGTGCGGGGTCGAGGAGCACGGGGAGGTTTGCTGCCGCGGCTACAACGTGATGAAGGGCTACTACAATATGCCAGCGGAGACCGCCAAGGCCATCGACAAGGACGGATGGCTCCATTCCGGGGACATCGGCAAGATGGACAAGGACGGGTACCTCTCCATCACGGGCCGCCTCAAGGACATGATCATACGGGGCGGGGAGAACGTCTACCCCAAGGAGGTCGAGGATTACATCCACCACATGCCGGGCGTACAGGACGTGCAGGTCGTGGGCGTGCCCAGCAAGAAGTACGGGGAGCAGGTGGGAGCCTACATAATACTCAAGAAGGGGGTGCAGATGACCTCCGAGGACGTTCAGGACTTCTGCCGCGGGAAGATAGCGTGGTACAAGATACCCAAGTTCGTGGCCTTCGTCGATTCCTACCCCCTCACCGCCTCGGGGAAGATCATGAAGTACAAGCTCCGGGAGGATTCGGCACAGCGGTGGCCGGACGCCTGATGAGCAACCCGTAAATAGTTCCTCGGAGTTCGAGGCGGTCGAATGCCCAAGATAAAGGCAAGGGATGCTAACATCCACTACCACGTCCAGGGTGAAGGGGAGCCGCTGTTGCTCATCACCGGGTTCAGTGGCGACCTCTATAACTGGAAGAAGGCCATCCCGCTCCTGGACGATTCCTACAAGGTCATTACCTTCGACAACAGGGGGAGCGGCCACACCGAGGCCCCGGACGCTCCCTTTACCATCGAGACCATGGCCGACGATACCGCGGCCCTGCTGGATGCATTGGACATAGAGAGGGCCCACGTGCTGGGCTGGTCAATGGGAGGGAACATCGCCCAGGAGCTGACCTTCAGGCACCCCCATAAGGTAGCGAACCTCATCCTCATGTCCACCTACACCCGCGAGCCGGACCGGGCGCGCTTCGCCATCGACGCCATGATCCACTCCGTGCGGGAGGGTGCGAGCATGGACACCTTCCAGACGATGATGCAGACCTGGTGCTCCACCGAGAGCTTCTTCCGCGG
>MVRB01000159.1 GCA_002067635.1 Methanomassiliicoccales archaeon PtaU1.Bin030
TTCCTGATGGTGACCTCTGTGACCCCCGCAATGTCGGCGACCTCCCTCTGCGTCCTGCGCTCGTTGCACAGGATAGAGGCTATGTAGATGGCCGCTGCGGCGACGCCGGTGGGACCGCGCCCCGAGGTCAGCTCCTTCTTGGCCGCGTCCTTGAGGATCTCCGCGGCCTTGGACTGCACCTCACCGGTGAGCTTCAGCTCCGAGCAGAACCTCTGGACATAGTCCTGCGGCCTGGTGGGCATGAGCTTTAGCTTGAGCTCGCGGGTCATGAAACGGTATGTGCGGCCGATCTCCTTCCTTCCCACTCGGGAGGAGTTGGCCACCTCATCAAGGGTCCTGGGTACATTGCACTGGCGGCAGGCCGCGTACAGGGACGCGGCGACAACGCCTTCGATGCTGCGGCCGCGGATGAGGTTCTTGTTGACCGCCTTCCGGTACACCATGGCCGCGGTCTCACGCACGTTCCTGGGCAATCCCATGGCCGAGGCCATCCTGTCCAGCTCCGACAGGGCGAAGGCGAGGTTACGCTCCGTGGCGTTGGACACCCTTATCCTGCGCTGCCACTTGCGGAGACGGTACAGCTGGGCCCGGTTCCTGGTCGGAATGCTCTTCCCGTAGCTGTCCTTGTTCTTCCAGGATATCTCCGTGGAGAGACCCTTGTCATGAATGGTATAGGTCATGGGCGCGCCGGTCCTGGCGCGTTTCTCCCCTTGCTCTACGTCGAAGGCCCTCCACTCCGGTCCTTGGTCGATGAACTGGTCGTCCAGGACAAGACCGCAATCCTCACAGATAAGCTCGCCCCTCTCGTAATCTCTCACAAGGTGCTTTCCGCCGCACTCAGGGCACTTCTCAATCTCTTCGGTCCCTTCTCTTACCTTTGTCATATCTTGTGGCCTCCTCGACGTAGACCTGCTTCCCCACTGCTGCTAGCAGGTTGCTTCGTCCCACCGGCTCGACCATGATGTATGGTGAATCCACCGGACCGAAGACCCTTCGGATGTAGCCCAATGGCTTGTTCCTGTTGTCCACGATCCTGTCCCGGGAACCGGGCGCGAAAGTTCCTCTGACAATGAGCTTGCCATCAAAACCTATTTCCTGTATTACACCCAAAAGCTTCATACACACCAAGGGGTCTGAAGACCGGTATGTTCAAGTACAATGATTAATCAATATATAAACCTACCGATAGGCATATTTATTTTTCGTCTCCCCCATCATAAATGATAATCTTGTACGCTCCAATACCAATAATGATTTGTTCACCCTCGGAGATGATCGCACCATGGAGATTTCCCCGGAGCATCCCCGCTATCGTTCACTGGTGATCAGGGAGAGGATGTCGGACCTGGTGAGAGAGGGCGTCGTAGCACCTACTGGCCTCATCGCCCATGGGCGTGGCGAGGCCTTCGATTACCTCCTTGGAGAAAGGACCACGGACACCGCCCTGCTGGCGGAGCGCACGGCGGCGGCATTTCTGCTGGAAGCGAGGCGGCCGGTTATCACCGTGAACGGCAACGCTGCCGGGCTGTGCGCCGAGGGATTGCTGTCACTGGCCCGCGCCGTCCCCGCTCGGGTGGAGGTCAACCTCTTCCACCGTAGCCCGGAAAGGGTGGAGAGGGTGGTCTCCTACCTGGAGCGCCTGGGCGGGGAGGCCGTCCTGGGCCGGGTGCAGTCCTCCAGGCTGGAAGGCATAGCCTCGGACCGGGCGATGTGCTGCACCGAGGGCATCTACGAGGCGGATGTTGTGCTCATCCCCCTCGAGGACGGTGACCGCGCAGGAGCGCTGGTAAAGGCCGGGAAGAAGGTCCTGGCGATAGATCTCAATCCCCTTTCCCGAACATCCCTGGAATCTCACGTCACGGTAGTCGATGAGCTCACCCGAGCGGTGCCAAACATCGAGCGGGCGGTGGAGGAGCTGAGGGACGATGTCTCGGAGAGGAGGAGGCTGATCGCGGAGTTCGACAACGTTCTCAACCTCCGCCTGTCCAGGAAGTACATGTGCCAGCTGTTGGAAGGCGAAATGAAATAAAGGGGCTCCCCGTTCCTCGGGACTGAATACCATGGACGAGCTCATCGACAAGGGGGTCAGGCGCCTGGAGTGGGCACGCGCGCATATGGGCGTGCTCCGGGCCGTAGGGGAGCGCCTGGTCGAGGATCGAACACTGAAAGGGGTCAAGGTCGCCATGGCCTTGCACGTGGAGGCCAAGACCGGGATACTCGCTCTGACCCTCGCCGAGGCGGGGGCCGAGGTCCGCCTTGCCAGCTGTAACCCCCTCTCTACCGACGACTCCGTTTCCATGGCGCTCAGGAAGCACTACGGTCTGGACACCTATGCCAAGAAGGGAGAGAGCAACGAGGAGTACTACGCCAACCTCAACGCTGTCCTGGACATCAGGCCGGACTTCGTCATCGACGATGGTGCGGACCTCATAACCATATTGCACACCACCAGGAGGGACCTCCTAGGAAACGTCAAGGGGGGGAACGAGGAGACCACCACGGGAGTGGTGCGCCTGCGGGCCATGGCCGCCGAGGGCAAGCTGGAGTTCCCTGTCATATCGGTCAACGACGCGCACATGAAGTTCATGTTCGACAACCGATACGGAACCGGACAGTCCACCTTCGATGGGTTCATGAACGCCACCAACCTGCTCATCGCCGGCAAGCGCATGGTGGTCGCTGGCTACGGCTGGTGCGGAAGGGGGATAGCCATGAGGGCCAAGGGCATGGGCGCCAATGTCATAGTGACGGAGATAGACCCGGTCAGGGCCATCGAGGCCAAGATGGACGGGTTCGAGGTCATGCCCATGATCGATGCTGCCAGGATCGCGGACATAATCATCACCGCGTCCGGTAACAAGGACATCGTCCGAAGGGAGCACCTGGAGGTCCTTAAGGACGGGTGCGTCCTGGGGAACTCCGGTCATTTCGACAACGAGATCTCCAAGACCGCCTTGGAGGCGCTCTCCGGCCCGCCCCTCAGGGTGCGGGAGTCGGTGGACCAGTACACCTTCAGGGACGGTCGCCACGCCTACTTGATCGCCGAGGGACGGCTGATGAACCTCGCCGCCGGGCAGGGGCATCCCGTGGAGATCATGGATATGAGCTTTGCCATCCAGGCGTTGTCCCTGGAGCACCTGGTTAGGAACCATGCAACGCTCCAGCCCAAGGTCTACAACGTCCCTGAGGAGCTCGACCAGATGGTCGCCAGGACCAAGCTCGAGGTCATGGGGATCAGGATAGACGAGCTGACGGCGGAGCAGAGGAAATACCTCCAGGGATGGCAAGAGGGCACATGAGGCCGTTCCTCACCGTCTACGGGCATGTGTGCCTGGACCTGATCATGAGCCTGGACCGCTTTCCTGAGCCTAACACCTCGGTGGACATACTGGAGAAGCACCGGTACTACGGCGGCACCGGAGCCAACATCGCCACCGTGGCCGCTTCCTTAGGGGTGCCCACGGCCCTGTGCTCCTTCGTCGGCCCGGACCTGCCCCCCGACTTCCGCCGCTTCATGGAGGAGAGGGGTGTGGACCTTTCGGGAGTGGAGACGGTCCACGGCTACGAGACCTCCACCGTTCTCCTGGTGACCGATTCCCAGGAGAACCAGGTCGCATTCGTGTACCAGGGGCCCATGCGTGACATGGGCAGATTTCCGGCGAACACCACGGCGGCACGCGGCTCCCGGTTCGTCCACATCTCCACGGGGCGACCGGAGCACTACCTGCCGCTTATGGAGGAGTGCCGGAGGCTGGAGAAGGACCTGTCCTTCGACCCAGCTCAGGAGATCCATCACATATGGGACCGTGACACCTTCCGCAGGGCGCTGCCCCTGGCGGACCGGTTCTTCTGCAACAGGAACGAGCTTCGGACCGCGCTTGATTACATGGGCACGACCTCTCCGGAGGAACTGCTCCGGGATGTGAGCACGATCATAAACACCCGCGGAGGGGACGGCTCCCTGGTCTTCACCGGAAAGGGCACCTGGGCGGTCCCTGCGGTAAGGCCGACCATGGTGGTGGACCCCACCGGCGCCGGGGACGCCTTCCGCGCTGGCTTCTACGCCGGGCAGTACCATGGGCATGGCCTGCTGGAATCGGTGGCGTACGGCAGTGCCACCGCTTCGTTCGTCCTCGAGGCCAGGGGCTCGCTCACCAACATCCCCACCTGGGAGATGGTGGAGGACAGGGCCGAGCCCGTCCTTTCCCGATTGCCTGGATGACGCTATTCGCAGTTATGCTAGCCAGGTAATCATGGAGGTCGAAACATTTAATATGGCAGATAAACTAATGGGGCTCTAAGGTGAGAGTTTGGCAGTGGGGTTCGTCTTGATCAGCACGGCACCGGCCAAGGAGCATGAGGTCTACAATGAGCTCCTCAAGGTCAGAGAGGTCGTGGAGCTCCATCCCCTCTTTGGAGAGTACGATCTGATCGCTAAGATCGAGGCGGATGATTTCAACCTCCTGGGTCAGGTTGTGGTGGATGCTATCCGCTCGATCCCTGGGGTCATTGACACCAAGACGCTCACGGGCAT
This sequence comes from Methanomassiliicoccales archaeon PtaU1.Bin030, assembly GCA_002067635.1. GTDB lineage: Archaea > Thermoplasmatota > Thermoplasmata > Methanomassiliicoccales > Methanomassiliicoccaceae > UBA6. The sequence goes on from MVRB01000159.1 coordinate 4,535, forward strand.
TAAATTCTAAAGACAGGTGAAAAAATGGAACTGATGGAATTCCTGACTATACTTCTGATGACTTTGGGCCTCTTCCTGGTATTGGCCGGCGTGTTCACTGCCTATTTCGGGAGCGGCAAGAGCCGCACTATCGGTGTGGTCCTTCTCGTCGTCGGCCTGCTCATCGGAATAATCTGGGTGGCCCTCAGGCTGATGGACCCGACCTCCACCGGAATGATCAATATCAGCATCGGTGCGACCATCTGGACAGCTTTCCTGAACATACTGGCAGCCCTGATCGGGGCCCTTATCGCCATCGGCCTGTTCCTGCTGGCCATCATGAAGTCGTGATCGTCCAGAGATCAAACCCCTTCCCCGCATAACCTTTTTTAGCCGTTCGTTATTTGCATGCCTGATGCCACAAGTCCTCATCGTCCTGGGCAGCAAGAGCGATGCCCCGGTTGCCAAGAAGGCCACGGATGTTCTGCGAGAGTTCGGTATCAGCTCCGAGACCGTCGTTGCATCCGCCCACCGCACGCCAGATAGGGTTAGGGAGATCGTCAGCAACAGCGATGCGGATGTGTACATAGCCATCGCCGGGCTGTCGGCGGCTCTGCCGGGTGCGGTGGCAGCTGCCACCGTGCGTCCTGTTATCGGCGTACCGGTCAGCGGCAAGGTTAACCTGGACTCCATACTCTCCATCGTCCAGATGCCCAGCGGTATCCCGGTCGCGGCGGTGGGGCTGGACCGCGGTGATAACGCGGCACTGCTGGCCCTTCAGATCCTGGGGCTGAAGGAACCCGGTCTGGCATCGAAGCTGGTCAAGCACCGTCAGGACATGGCCGAGGCCGTGGCCCGTGATTCCGAGGAGGTGAACAACGATGTTCAAGCCTGAGAAGTTCGTAGAGGAGCAGATAGAGGAGATGAGAGCCAAGATCAAGGGCAGGGCGATCATCGCCTGCTCTGGGGGTGTGGACAGCACCGTGGCCGCCGTCCTGGTGTCACGTGCCATAGGAGACCAGCTGCTGACCGTGTATGTCAATAACGGCTTCATGAGGAAGGGCGAGACCGAGGCGGTGGCCAAGATGTTCGACTCCCTCGGCATCAACTATCGCCTGGTCGATGCCAGCGATGAGTTCTTCGATGCTCTGAAGGGCGTTACCGACCCTGAGACGAAGAGGAAGATAATCGGCGAGAGGTTCATCCGGGTGTTCGAGCGCACCGCCAAGGAGTACGGGGCCGAGTACCTGGTGCAGGGGACCATCGCCCCCGACTGGATCGAGAGCGGTGACGGGGTCAGGGACGTCATCAAGAGCCACCATAACGTCGGAGGCCTGCCCAAGGACTTCAACATGAAGCTCGTGGAGCCTCTGAGGGACCTCTATAAGGACGAGGTCAGGAAGGTCGCCCGGTACCTCAACGTGGAGGTGGCCGAGCGCCAGCCGTTCCCCGGCCCCGCTCTGGCCATACGCGTGCTGGGAGAGCCGACCAGGGAGGCCGTTAATATTGTGAGGGAGGCCTGCGCCATAGTGGAGGAGGAGATCGAGAAGGCCGCCAGAGAGGGGAAGATGGAGCTCCCCTGGCAGTACTTTGCGGTGCTCCTGCCCTGCCAGTCCGTTGGCGTTCAGGGTGACAACCGCGCTTATGGCAGGACGATCGCTGTGCGGTCGGTGGAATCCATCGACGGCATGAGCGCATCTTACTCCAAGATACCGCACGAGGTGCTGGAGCACATCTCGGTGCGCATCACCAACGAGATGAAGAGCGACGTCAACCGCGTGGTCTATGACATCACGCACAAACCACCCGCGACCGTGGAATGGGAATAGCCAGCAGCTATCCGTAAAGATAGAGGCTTATCATTACAAACCCCATTTTCCCTTGGGAGGAGGACAATAGGCCGGCCTATAGCGGCCCTGATCGATATGTTCTTAGACGCGTCGCATCGAGATTGACGCGCAGCGCGCCGTTAGGATTGTACCGCCCGTCAACTGGAGGCGTTCTTGCGGCTGCCGGAGGGCAGCGCCCGAGCCCGTCTCTCGCCGGTGGTCACGGCGGATCCCCCTTCCGGCCGGAGTTCCCCGAAAGTGACCGAAAGTGCCCGCCGCATCGAGAAGTACTTCAAGTCCGGCAGGCATTTAACAGTTTTATTAACGGATAAAATATTTATCCGATCTTAAGGGAACATGGCTCTTCGAAAGATTGCTTGGATCAAGATCGGTGTCGCCCTGGCCTTGGCGACGGTCCTGGGGGCCGTCGCCTATGGAAGCCTGGCTCATCAGCCAGAGGGCAGCTCCGATCATTATGCGGACAGGCCGACGTTCTACAATCTGCCGGCCGCCGTCTACAGCAACTCCTCGTACACCGAGCAGGTCCGAGAGCACATCTCCAACTGCACCTTCGAGTACGATCTCACCGACAATGTCTCTCATATCGTCAGCGCTCCCAACGACGTCCCGATCATCGTGGACGGGTACTCCACTGACCTTTTCAACGGCGCGCTGGTGGAAGCCTGCTCCCAGGCGCTCCTAAACGGTAGTATCGTCTTCGCTCTGTGGGAGCACGCGGGCGACTTCATGATGCAGGTCTATATGGTATCGTACGGAAGGGACCACGGAGGCTACGGTGATGAGACCCCGTCAGTGGTCGGCTTCTGGGGCAGCAACGGCTTCCAGCCCAGCGAGCACCTGGTCATTGAGAACTTCGACGTCAGCGACCCTTCCATGACCACCTTGACCCAGACCTACGAGTGGAGTATCAGGACGGTGCACGACCAGCTGTTCCATCCCACCCTGTATCCGTGAGGGGGCGGTCGGCGGTCCAAGAGGTTCAATCGATCAGGGCCTCCACCTCGTCCAGCGTGGTGATGACATGGTCGGCCTCCACCTC
>MVRB01000160.1 GCA_002067635.1 Methanomassiliicoccales archaeon PtaU1.Bin030
CTTGCCTGAGATCCTGATCTTTCCGAACAGGCTCCTCAAGGCGGAAACGACCGAAAAGCTCCTGAACAAGCTCTATGACGTACCTCACGTGAGACAGGTCAACATCTCCGGTGAAAGTCTGCCAGCCGTGCTCGGCGCTGGACCCGGAAAAGGCCTGCCCAACGAGCACCCTGAGCGGAAGGTGATCAACGTAAAGGGTAAGGAAGTGGAGCTGCGCCTGCTTGTGGGTAGGGTGTTCGTCGAGATCGATGACATCGATTATGTGCAGCAGGCCTTGGAAGAGATCGACGCTATATGCACCGACCTTTTTCCGTTCGGGTTCAACCTGGAGGTCGGAAGGTACTCCAAGTACAAGCCAACAGTGACCGATTACGCAAAAGGATGCAAGAGGTAATTACTATGGCATACCAGAGACAGTTCTATCCCGGGAACAGCCAGGTCGCCAAGAACAGGCGCCGGTACATGGACCCCTCCCAGAAGTTGAAGAAGCTCAGGGACGTGTCCATGGACGATGTAGTGAGGATCATGGGCCACAGGGCCCCTGGTGAGGATTACAAGTCCATCCACCCCCCACTCGAGGAGGGCAACGAGCCGGACGACCTCATCAGAAAGCTGGTCACCCCCATCGAGGGTGCCAAGAAGGGAGACAGGATCAGGTACATTCAGTTCACCGACTCGGTGTACTTCGCCCCTATGGTTCCGTACCTGAGGGCTTGGATGTACTTCACCAGGATGCGCGGTTTCGATACCGGTACACTTTCTGGCAGACAGATCATCGAGATGAGGGAGAGGGACCTCGAGAAGGTCGCCAAGGAGCTCATAGACAACGAGACCTTTGACCCCGCAAAGACCGGTATCAGAGGCGCTACTGTGCACGGGCACGCCTGCAGGCTGGACGAGAACGGCCTGATGTTCGATGCCTGGCAGAGGTACCGCTGGAACGCCAAGAAGGGCGAGGTCGAGTACACGAAGGACCAGGTCGCCATCCCGCTGGACAAGCCCATATCCGTGGGCAAGCCCCTGCCCGATGCCGAGCTGAAGAAGATGACCACCATCTTCAGGGTGGACGGCGTGGACATGAGGGACGACCCCGAGGTCACCGCAGTGAACCTGAGGATTCACAGGCTGAGGACCCTATGCGGATTCCAGGCCTACGCCCTAAAGGGGGAGTAAACAATGGCTAAGGAAAAGGAAAAGTTATTCTTGGATTCGATGAAGAAGAAGTTCAAGGAGGCCCCGACGGAGGTAAGCACCCATTACTACACCTACGGTGGCTGGAAGCAGTCCAAGAGGAAGAGGGAGTGGGTCGAGCAGGCGAACAAGGTCGCCAAGGCTCGTGGCATCCCGATGATGAACCCCGACATCGGCGTTCCTCTCGGCCAGCGTGTCCTGATGCCCTACCAGCTGTCCCACACCGACATATACGCCGAGGGCGATGACCTGCACTTTGTCAACAACGCCGCCATGCAGCAGGCGTGGGACGATATCCGCAGGACCGTCATCTCCGGCCTGGACACCGCGCACGCCGTCATCGAGAAGAGGCTTGGCAAGGAGGTCACTCCTGAGACCATTAACCACTACCTCGAGACCGTGAACCACGCGATGCCCGGCGGCGCCGTCGTGCAGGAGCACATGGCAGAGTGCAGCCCCGCCCTTACCTCCGACTGCTATGTCAAGGTCTTCTCGGGCGACGACGAGCTCATCAGCCAGATCGACAAGCGCTTCGTCATCGACATCAACAAGGAATTCCCCAAGGATCAGGCCAAGCAGCTGAAGGAGGCCATTGGTAAGTCCATGTGGCAAAAGGTCGCTTGCCCGACCATCGTCGGCCGTGTTTGCGACGGCGGTACCATGTCCCGCTGGAGCGCCATGCAGATATCGATGTCCTTCATCAGCGCCTACAGACTGGCCGCCGGTGAGGCCGCCATCGCCGACTTCGCCTTCGCTGCGAAGCACGCGTCCGTCGTGGAGATGGGTACAATGATGCCCGCCAGGCGTGCCCGTGGACCCAACGAGCCCGGTGGAATTCCCTTCGGGTTCCTGGCCGATATGGTCCAGTCGCTCCGTGTGCACCCCGATGACCCCGCCCGCCAGGCTCTGGAGACCGTCGCCCTCGGCGCCGTCATCTTCGACCAGATCTACCTAGGATCGTACATGTCCGGCGGTGTCGGGTTCACCCAGTACGCAACTGCGGCCTACACTGACAACATCCTAGAGGACTACACCTACTGGGCCCTGGACCTCGTCAAGTCCAAGTACGGCGGGCTGTGCAAGAGCAAGCCCTCCATGGACCTGATGGAGAAGCTCGGCTCTGAGGTCAACAGCTATGCCCTCGAGATGTACGAGAAATACCCCGCCGCCATGGAGACCCACTTCGGTGGTTCCCAGCGTGCGACCGTCGCAGCTGCTGCCACTGGTATCGCTTGCGCGATGGCCACCGGTAACGCTGACTTCGGTGTCAACGGCTGGTACCTCTCTATGCTCCAGCACAAGGAAAGGCACGGACGCCTCGGCTTCTACGGCTACGACCTGCAGGACCAGTGCGGTTCCGCCAACTCCCTGTCGTACAGGAGCGACGAGGGTCTGCCCTTCGAGCTGAGGGGCCCGAACTACCCCAACTACGCCATGAACGTCGGTCACCTGTCCGGCTACGCCGGAATTGCGGCAGCCTCTCACGCGGCCCGCGGCGATGCCTTCGCCTGCAACCCGCTGATCAAGGTCGCCTTCGCCGACAAGAGCATGCCGTTCGACTTCGCCAACATCACGAAGGAGTTCGGCCGTGGCGCACTGCGGGAGTTCATGCCCGCTGGCGAGAGAAGCACCATCATCCCCGCTCAGTGAGCTGAATGATCGTAGGTGACTTTGCCAAGTACCGGAACACCGGAACGGTAGGAAAGATAGTGGACATCATGGAAGAGGAAAAGGTTAGCTGGGCCCTCCTGGACACCACGGACCTCTACTATGACATGTCCGCGCTCGACCCTGCCACCGAGGACGAGTACAAGGCGGCCACCGAGCGTGACTTCGGCAAGAGGGACCAGCTGCAGGACCTCGAACGGCTCCGTGAGGAAATGGCGGAAGCCGCTGAGAAGGCCCAGCGGATCACCCCCTCCGGCGCGGGTTGAGCTTCGTTCCAACCCAAACCCCTTCCTTTCACATTTTTCTGATATCTATCGCTTAGGCGAAGCTCCATCCTCTAAAAGTATGCTGAAGAAACCAATGAGAAAAATACCACAAAGGTCAGTACGAGTGGGATATTATCAAGGTTCCAGATTTTCGTCGGAATCGAAGCCTATCAGGATCGAGGCCAGCTTGGGATTGTCCTCAAAACCATGTTCCTTCCTCAACATAATGTCGGAAGGAGCGGACGGCGAGCATGAAACGACGTTCTTCATCCCCATCTCCGACACCTCTGGGAACGACACCGGTGGCATGATGAAGAACTCCTTCGTACCGCCCCTCCTGTCAGGATAGACCACAAAATCATCCGCCAGCCAGATGAAGTATTCGTTAACATTCTCCAGAAACTTTTTTCTGTACGGGGGTAGAACCTCCTCTCCCAGGACCAATCCAGTGTCGGTGAGCAGCAGTACCGTCGGTTCCGGGGGAGGGCGAAAACCTTCTTTTTTTATTATACATACCACGTACTTTCTATGAAGGCATTCCTCGACCCCTTTGTTGATGATGGGTATACCCATGGCGCCGCTGATGCTCTTCTCTATTTTGATGATCCTCTCCCTACACCCATCATCGAGGACGAAGGCCTCGACCGTGCCTTTCATGCCCCTGAGCATATCGAGAATATCATTCATTCTCGTCATATCCATATTACATCCTACCTTGGAAATCATAAAACTATCCTGGGACAACGCAATCCTTGCGCGAACAAAATTTCAAGCGGAAAAAATATGGGAAAGGGTTTGTAGAGGTTTTGGAGGTGGCAGACTCCAGGCACCGGTTAGGGACCGATGCTAAACGAACTTGCTTGATCCTGACAACCTTCCTTGGACCCCCTCCTACCTTAGCCAACGCGGTCATCTTAAGGGCTGACCTCCGTCGAAGGCGCCTCGTTCATTATGAAGTCGGCCTTGTCGTTGAACAGGTCCTCGTCGGCTATCTTACCACGTGTCGCCCTGAGTATCGCACCGGTAGCAGCACCAGTGACCATGGTGATGACGACAACCCCGACAGCAGCGATGACATTGGTCCCAGAGCCAACGATGATCGCGGCTGTTAGAGCACCTATCCAGCCCCCAACACCATGCAGGTTGTGGACACCCATGACGTCCAGTGCACCTATCTTCTTACATAGCCACGGCTGCAGATAGATGAACGAAAGGGCTGACAGCGTACCTGCGATGAGGCCGATGACCAGAGCACCCCATTGGTTCACCGAAAGTAACGGGGAACCGATGGCGACCGGGCCAGCAAGCATCGCGTAGGTGAAGACAGTCGGGTTCACCTTCTTCTGCGCTGCAACGCAGACGATGTAGGTTGTTATGATGGAACCTATCCCTGCCATGTAACAGGTGATCATACCCCACGCCTGCTGATCGGTGGGAAGCAGAGCCGTGACGAAAGAAGGCCACAGTATCCACAGCAGCATGGAGGCCAACCACACGAAGCTTATGCTATGTGTGGAATAGTACATCGGTTCATTGAACGCCCTTTTATCTCTGATGGCTAGAATCGCACCCATACCGAAATATGCAGCGCACATGTGCACAAGTATGGACCCTCCGGGATCGACCACACCATCAAGATATGAGAACATGAACCACTCCACCAGGGCGAACACCGGACCGAAGATGGCACCTACCAAGAGGTATTGCCACATCTTCACGGTCCCGAGGAACATCCCGATGGCGATCACCACGGTTATCGAGCATATAACCCCCATTAGCATCAGTGACATGTCCCAAGACTTGTCGAAGTAGAACTCCTGTACCGCCATGTAGGTCAGGAAGCTAGTGACGGTCACGAGAAGAACGGCCAGGGCAACAGCCCATTCGAACTTCCGGATGAACATCATCAAGAACGCCACTAACATGAGCATGAACCAGACATCCATGTTCTTGGTCCATCTCGTGCCTTCATCATCGATCAAGGTAGTATCGGGGGTGCTGCCCGGTTGCCCAGAGGGCGTTACCAGCTCCTCCCCTGCCGCCGAGGCCGAACCCATCGGCAGCATCACCATTAAGAGACATGAAACAACCAACACTAACGTCAGTATTCTTTTCGTTTCCACTCTCACATTATCTCCTCCTATCGCTCCTCCTCGTTATTCGAAAAAAATAAAAAAAAGAGGGTTTAAGGGATTACGCCAGGTTTACTTGATCCCCAGACCAAAGCCATTCAGGGTCTCGACAGCTTTGTCGTAGATCTGCAGGTACTCGTCCGTAGGCATCACGGTCTTCACATCGTAGCACTCCTGGAAACGTTTTCCAGCTGGAGGCTTGTGATAGTTCTTCTCGTAGCTGCTGATGAGCTTCTCGAGGATGCCGTTAATCTCTGAGATCTTTTTCCCGCATGTGGCGATGGCCGCCTCTCCCATGATCCTAGCTTCCATGCCCGTGGTCTTATCCATGGCAACGCCCTTGGCTGCGGCGGACCCGGACAGCATCTCACGGCCGGACGCAGTGTCCACGATGGCCTGAGCGGCCGTCTCGAGCAGACACATCTCGGTGCATGGGCCAGCTATAGGGTAGTACTGGTTGGCGATCAGCAGGTCGGTGTTGGCATCAATTGCCGCTGCAGCATGACCGGCGATCTGGAGGGTCTCCCTCGCGGTCGTGATACCCCACCTGATGTGGATCGGACCATCTAGATGGAAGTTCCCCTGGAACATGGTGAACGATGCCAGAGTGGTGGCGATGTCGCATATGGTGGTCTCCTCCACTCCTCCGCAGTACCCACCGAAGATGGGCATCTGCTCTATCATTATGGTGTCACCGTTCTGGCTCCATCCCGAAAGCATATTGAGGGCTGCCATGTCGATCTTGAGCTCGTTCAGCTGGGAGCATTCGTGAGAATCGCAAGGCCTGAGGCCGCCCATAAGGTTCGAAGCGAGACGCCCCGCTGCGGACAGCGGTGTCTCCGGACCCTATATAGCCATATTTGGTCGTCCGGCCCTGATCCTGGCCTCCCTCACTGCTCTAAGCTCTGCGAGCTCTGCCTTGATCTCCCATGGTGTGTTGGTCTTGGCGCTGTGACCCTCGATAGTAGCCATAACCCCGTTGACCAGAGTGTCCACCACGGCCTCCTGTGCATAGCTCTGCATGACTTGAACGAATACCTCCTCAGAGACCGGGGCTCCGGTCGGTCCACCCTGGATAATGGGCTTTCTGGCATCGTTCCCGTGCCGGGGATCGAAACGTGCTGCATCCTTGCCCTCTCCAAGAAGGAGCCACTTGGGGGTCTTCTTAATACCATCCCATACCTCTTCCTCGGTTACGTTCATTACACGACCAAGGTCGCAGTTGTAGAACCCAGTAGTGACAAGCATGTCCATGCCAGCCTGGAACAGCCGGTTCTTCATGTCCTTGTCCTCAGGGATCATCTCCTTGCCGAACTTGATCTTGTACTTATCCTTCATGGCGGCGGCATTTGTAGGGATTATCTGGTAGTCCCACTCGGCCTCGGTCACTTTCTTGCCCTTTGTGAACCGCTCGTACACGTCGAAGATTGTCAATGCTCGTGCTGGTGCCATTTTTTCACCTCATCAGAGTGTTGACCATCTCTACGGCCTGGGCCCCGGACGGGCAGTACATGTCTCCGCCGATGCTCTCTACCCACTCCTCGTTCGCGGGTGCGCCACCGAATATGGTCTTTGCTTTCATCTTCTCTTCCTTCAGAAGGTCAACGATGTCCTTCTGAACGACGACCGTAGTTGTCATAAGAGCAGAAGCACCTACCACACCAGCCTTGTGCTCCTTGGCCGCCTCGATGAACTTCTCGGGAGCCACATCTCTTCCAAGGTCGATGACGTTGTATCCTCCGCCCTTCAACATGGCCGCTACTACGTTCTTGCCGATCTCGTGGATGTCGCCAAGGACCGTCGCGATCACAACGGTGCCCTTCCGAGCCGTCTGACCCTTAGTCATCGAAGGCTCGAACACCTTCAGCGCGGTCTCCATGGCCACGGAGGCGGCCAGGACCTGAGGCAGGTAGATCTTAGCATCGTCGAACTGTTGGCTGATGACCTCCATACCTTTTCCCAGGCCGTTCTCGATAGCATCGCCTGGTGCGATCCCCGCTGCCAAAGCCTCCTTTGCCGCAGATTCGGCGAGATTTTTGTCCCAAGTCTCTACAGATTTCTTGAGACGTCCCATTATTGCAGCTTTGTCACTCACACTTTTACCTCCTTTTCTATTTCCTGTTGAAATAGTTTATGTGAGAATGGTTTTTCTAATATATAAACTATGATTGTTAATTAGAAAAGTTTAAATATGATTTTAGTTGAAGTTTTATATGAGAAAACATAAGTTTAAATATAACTATTTTTTTTATTTTTTTTCAGTAAAAAGTTTTATATATTGTATAATGAGGTTATGGAATTGAGGAGATCGAACAAGGGGTTAGGGAGAGATATATGAGGCTGAGCGGAGGACAAAATATATTTAAAAATCACGGTCTCAGTATTCATACGTCTATGATCCCTGTCGGTCAGAGGCCTCTTGACGGGATAGAACACTATAAAAAATGGAAATTCCCTTTATTGAAGAAAAAGGCGAAAATAGTGTTTGAATCAGCCTTGGAGGGTTGGTCCGGGACCACCTGGCCTCTACAGCTAAGGCAGCCGGGTTCAACTCCCGGGCCCTTCGCCATTATTCACCAATACACATTCATCGGAGGAGGATCCCATGGTTATTGAATGGAGCCCTTCCCAGAAACAGCGTCTTAGAGAGCTTGGTAGAGCGGACGAGGGAGGGATGGAGTTTGAGACGGTGGTGGAACGGGACGAGGCCTTCACCAAAGAAGTTGCATACTATCAATCCATCAATCGCAAGGAGATCAGGAACATTCAGGAAAGACGCGAGCGTCACCTTCTTGCGAAGGTAGAGGAGAATATTGCTGAGGCACTGATCGCTGACGGCTTCCTTGAGGTCAGGACCCCGACCATAATCTCCGGGAACGCGCTGGTCAAGATGGGCATCGATCATAATCATCCTCTACGTGAGCAGGTGTTCTGGCTGGATGGCTCAAGGTGCCTGAGGCCGATGCTGGCCCCTAATCTTTATTTCCTCATGCGGCACCTGAAGAGGAACGTGAGGATGCCTCTACAAATGTTCGAGATCGGAACATGCTACCGAAAGGAATCCCATGGATCCAATCATCTAGAGGAGTTCACCATGCTGAACCTCGTGGAGATGGCCTCGATGGACGATCCCGCGGTTCGCCTACGCCATCATATACAGACGGTCATGGGCGCCATTGGGCTGGAGTATGAGCTGAGCGAGTGCGAGTCCGATGTGTACGGAAGGACCATTGATGTCGAGGTGAACGGTGTGGAGGTGGCATCGGCCGCCCTGGGTCCGCATAAGTTGGACCCGGCACACGGTATCACCGATGCTTGGTCAGGGGTGGGTTTCGGTCTAGAGCGGCTGCTGATGGTGAAAAATGCCGAGAACAACATCAAGAAGGTCGGACGGAGCCTGATATACCTTGGAGGGGCCCGCCTTGACATATAGGAGGCAGAGCCCCATTGTCGTCCACAGGTCTGGACGCGCGCTCGAAAAAGCGATGGGCGGCGACGAGCTATCGCTCGAGGAGATATGCTCCCTTCTTTCCGTGCGGGACCCTGTACTGCTGGATGAGCTCTTCCAGGCTGCAAGAGCGACCAGGGAGAGGAACTTCGGCGATTCTGTGTTCTGCTATGGTTTCGTGTATTTTTCCACCCACTGCCGCAATGACTGCTCATTCTGCTTTTACAGACGGTCCAATCAGAAGATCACAAGGTACCGTAAGACCGATGAGGACATAATCGACCTGTCCACATCACTGGAGGACTCGGGGGTCCACCTGGTCGATCTGACCATGGGTGAGGACCCGATGCTCCATCATGGCAACGACTACCAAAGGCTCATCGACCTTGTCGGTAGGGTCGATGAAGCGGTGAAGGTCCCCCTGATGATATCCCCCGGGGTCGTTCCCAAGGATGCCTTTCCCGGCCTCAAGGATGCCGGTGCGGACTGGTTCGCCTGCTACCAGGAGACCCATAACCGTGGACTGTTCGCCCAGTTGAGACCGCATCAGGACTACGAGGTGAGGCTATCCCAGAAGAAGTGGGCGATGAGCTCGGGAATGCTGGCCGAGGAGGGGATAATGATAGGTGTGGGAGAGAGCATAGCCGATCGGGCCCGCTCTGTCCAGATCATGGGCGATCTCGGGGTCCGACAGGTCAGGGCGATGAGCTTCATCCCCCAGTGCAATACACCCATGGCGTGCAGGGACCACGCCTTGTTCCTTGAGGAGCTGGTGACCATCGCCGTCATGCGCCTCCTGCACCCGGACCGCCTCATACCGGCCAGCCTGGATATCGAGGGCATCAGGGGACTGAGGTCCAGATTGGATGCGGGGGCTAACGTCATAACCTCCATCATCCCTCCGAGCATGGGCCTTGCCGGTGTCGCCCAACACGAGCTGGACATCGAGGGTGGGGGTAGGACGGTGGAGCAGATCGAGAGCGTCCTTGACGAGACGGACGTTCATCTGGCCACCCCATCCGAATACGCATCGCTGATCTCGGGATGGAGGCGGGAGCTCATGTCGTCGGAGGCAGGGCCATGAGGCTGGGCATCGTCGGAGGTGTCCTTCAGGGAATGGAGGCCGCATATCTCGCTGGCAAGGCAGGCTATCAGACCGTGGTCATCGATCGCTGGGACAAGGCCCCGGCACTATCGATCGGTGATGAGGCCATCGTCCTTGACGTGGTCAAGGATCAGGCCGGAGCGAGGAGGGTCTTCTCTGATTGCGACGCGGTAATCCCCGCGAACGAGAACATCGAGACCTTGAGGTCTCTTGACAGGATGTTCAGGGATCTTGAGGTACCCCTCCTGTTCGATATGAGCGCCTATGAAATCTCGTCTTCAAAGGTCCGTTCCAACGGATACCTGAAGGGGCTTGGGCTGCCGATTCCGAGGCCCTGGCCGGAGTGTGGTTACCCGGTTGTGGTGAAGCCTTCCGGCCAGAGCGGCAGCGTGGGGGTGCTTCGGGCCACCAACGAGGCAGAGCTGGAGAGCGGGATCTCAGCCATACAGAGGATGAACGATGATCCCGTAGTCCAGGAGTTCATCGATGGACCTAACATCTCCGTGGAGGTGATCGGGGACGGCATCAAGGCTGCACCCATGGTCCTCACCGAGATACTGCTAGATGAGGCCTATGATTGCAGGATGGTCCGTTGCCCCCTGGAGGGAACGACACCCGAGCTGGAGAGCATCTTCGGCGAATACTCTAGGCGCTTAGCTGAAGGTTTGTCCTTGAGGGGGATAATGGACGTGGAGGCCATCGTTCAGGACGGTGTCCCCAAGATCCTGGAGATCGATGCCCGGATCCCTAGCCAGACCCCGGCAGCGGTCTATCATGCCACTGGAATTAACCTCCTGGAGAGGCTGGTGGAGGCATTGGTCTTCGACAAGCTAGAAGAGGGTCCCGCACCCCATCGGGGAGCGGCCGTTTATGAGCATATCCTGGTCGACAGTGGCATCGTTAGGTCCTGCGGGGAGGGCTCGTTCTCTCAGGTCAGGGATCCGAGGATCGAGCCTGGCCTGTTCGGATCGGACGAGATGATAACCGACTATCTCCCGGACAAGGAGACTTGGAGGGCGACGATCATCTGCTCTGGCCGCACCTCTGATGAGGCATGGGCCAAGAGGTTGCGATGCTTGGAAAGAATCCAGGAACATAGCGATCTGGCATCATCACAGGATAGGCCAACGGAGGTGTATCCATGACGCGATTGACACCGTACATGATAAAGGACGTTCCTCTCAGCTCTGCGGAGAGGGACGCGGATCTGATCAGGACGCTGGGATTGACCATCAAGGGTCTTGCATACGAGGCTGTCGGTATCGACCCCCGTCAACTGCGCATGGAAGAGTTCACCGCCGCGGCAGTTCCCGTGACATCAGGGCAGGGGACCACCGAGGGCTTCTCCGACTCGGTCTGCGCGATAGCTGAGCACCTGGGTATGAGCACATTCGTTACAGACAGGACCGATGTGGCTGGGTTCAGTGATGCCATCTCGGCCGGGGCAGACATAGTCTTCATGGCCGACGACGAGGAGTTCGTGGCCTTCAACAGTCGGACGCGGACCTTCTCCAACAACACCCGGTCCACCGCCCTGGGGTACTTCACCGCCCTAAGGGTGGCTGCAGGAGGTCTGAAGGGAAGAGAGGTGCTGCTCATAGGCGCTGGAAGGGTCGGAACATATGCCGCAGAGCTTCTGCACAGGGAGCAGGCGGAGGTGACAGTGGTGGACATGGACCGGTCGAAAGCGGAGGCCTTGAGGATGGCCCATAAAAATTTCAGGGTGAAGAACGACCTCGAGGCTGCGGTCATGGAGAGCAGCCTTATATTCAACGCCTCTCCGGCAAGGATACCCGGGGAATGGATTTGTAAGGGAGCGATCATCTCCTCGCCGGGGATGCCCTTCTCCTTCGATGAGGAGGGCCTCCGCCGGGCTGGGACCCTGATCCACGACCCACTTCAGATAGGGGTGGCGGTCATGGCGGTGTGGAGCGCAAGCAGGGGCCTACCTCATATCTCAGTGCCTGAGGGTAGCGAGATCAAGATGGAGGCCATCTGATGGTCGACATCGGCATTGCACTGGACATAGGCACGAGCGGTTTCAGGGCTCAGGCCATCGACCTGATGGACAACAGGACGCTGTCGACCGCCATCACGACCCGCCACCCCATCCCCGGTTCGAACGTTATCGACCACATCAACTTCGCGATAGATGCGGGAGAGAACGAAGCGAACCGTCTGATCATCGACACGATCGAGCGGTTGCTCCCCCTGCTGAAGGTGGACCTGAGAAAGGTTACCAAGATGGCAGTGTGCGGGAACCCCTTCCAGCTGTCTCTTTTCCAGAAGATCGAGATCAGGGACCTGGCATATGCTGGCCAGAAGATGCTGGAGGCGCTGAAGGTGGTCCCCCCCAAGAGGGACGGGGATATCCTGCCTGCCACCGAGCTGGGACTTGGAACGATACCGGAGGCGATGGTGACCATACCCCCTGCGGTGGGCCATGAGATCGGAGCGGATGCCCTGGCAATGCTGCTCATGACCGGAGCGCTGGAGCAGGACGAGCCCTGCCTGGTCATCGATTACGGGACCAACGCGGAGATGGCCCTGATCAAGGATGGTAACGTATTTTCGGGTTCGGCAGCTGCTGGACCGGCCCTGGAGGGGCAACAGATCGAGATGGGGATGCTGGCAGCACCTGGCACCATCTCCGACGCCAACGTTATGGAGAACGGCTGGGAGTGCTGGGTGCTCGATGAGGGATACGTCGCTAAGATGGGGGACCTGATCGACCCGCGGAGCGGTACGGTCAAAGGTAAGGGCGATATGCATGGTCAGGCCAAGGGGATCACGGGCACCGGCGTGGTGGCCGCCCTTGACTGCGGCATCAACACCGGCCTCATCAAGCTGCCCAAGATTATGACGGAGGACTTCAAGGTCCATCTGCAGGACGGCGTTCACATCACCGAGAGGGACGTCGGTGAGGCTGGAAAGGCCATCGGCGCACTACGGGCCGGATACCTCACGCTGATGAGAGAGGCAGGCCTGTGGATAGACGACGTTCCCATATCCTTCATGTCCGGAGCGTCCGGGCTATACGTGGACGCAGTGAAGGCCCAGAGGGTGGGCATGGTCTCCCCCGGGTCCACCCGGATCATACAATATGGGAACACCTCACTGGCGTTGGCAAGGGAACTTACCATGGGCAAGGTGGAACTGGATGACCTGAGGCAGTTCGCTCAGAAGCTCAGGGCCACCCACTGCATGTTCGCCACCTCGGAGACGTTCAAGAACCTCTACTCCATCGAGCTCTCCCTGTGGTCCTACGGGATGCCCCTGACCTCATACAACGACATGCTGGACATCTACGGCCTCCCCCACCTCCGCCTCGAGCCGGTAAAGGCCAAGATCGAGAGGAAGGTCAGAAGGGACATCCCTGACCTGGGCTCTATGGGCATCTCCGTACTTCACGATCCCGGGACGATGCTCATCGCGGAGCTGGACGGCTGCATACAGTGCGGAAAATGTGTGGACTCCTGCCCGGAAGATGCCTTGGCCATCTTGGACGAGTACCCTAACCCGAGAGCAACGGTCCGGTCAGACCTATGCCTAGGAACAGCATGCAAGAGGTGTGAGCTGGTCTGCCCCGAGCATGTCATGAAGGTCAAGTCGCTCAAGGTCTCCAGATAGCCAAATCTGAGGATGTTAATGCAAGATCGGCCCTGAACGTGATCTGCGGATGCATCATCTGGAATAATGCGATAACGATAATTTCAGAAAACTATAAAGGAGCTGACATCCATACAACCAAATGATTCTAAAATTAAAAACAAATCGTTTCGTAAAATCCTGCTCTACATACTAATGCAGGATGGTGAAAGGGGGAACGTCCAAATGATGCTGGGAGTAGAGAGAACACAGGAGAACGAGGTGTTGGCCTTGTTGAAGAAGGCTGTCGAGACCTGGAACAAAGGCCTTGCCGTGGACACTGCGAAGAAAGCCCTGGATATGGGGATCGATCCGTACGAGGCTATCGAGAACGGTCTATGTCAAGGGATGACGGGCATCAGCGACGCCTTCAACGAGGGCAGGATATATCTGCCTCAGGTCCTGGCCGCCTCAGAGGCGATGGATTCTGCCATCGCCATATTCGAACCCGCGCTCGCTGGAAAATTCTTACCGTATAAGGGAGTTGTAGTGATAGGGACGGTCCAGGGCGATATCCACGAGATAGGGAAGAACGTGGTCACCGCCTTTCTCAGAGGAGCAGGTTATGCGGTCTTTGACCTTGGAAAGGACATTTCTCCAGAAGAGTTCCTTCTAGCTGCCAGGGAAAAGGGGGCGGATGTTATAGGTGCCTCCGCACTGATGACGACCACCTTGGTGGGCCAGAGAAGAATAATCGAGCAGCTGAACGAAGAAAAACTTTTTAGAATAAAAACTATATTCGGCGGTGCTTGTTGCACCCACAGGTGGGTGAAGGACATCGGAGGGGATGCGTACTGCGCATGTGGAGCCGAGGTCGCCAACAAGATAGACCAATTACTATTAGAGTGACATTAGAGTGACGGAGACAGGCATTGGCGTCGATCGAAAAAGCTTTGACAGTTTATGAGACCTATCTCCGTTCGGAGCGCGGTGCGAAGGTCACCGAGAACGTGTGGGACAATAAGATCGTCCCCAATGCCGCATTGGCTCTAAAGGAGAAGTACGATATCTCATTCGGCGATGAGTTCATCCCCACCGACCCTGACCTGAAGAAGCGTCTGTTCCAGGCAGGGATGGAGATGCTTGTATCTGTAGGCATATACAACGTCGATACCGAGCGCATCATCAGGGTGACGGAGGACGAGGTCAGGGCAGGCATCAGGGCAGCCCCCAAGCGCGTGCAGCTAGGAGAGTATGGGGACAAGGTAATGATCGAGCCCCGGAAGGGCAACTCGTCAAAAAAGCCTGTGATCCAGGGCGGTCCGACCGGTGCCACAGTCTCCGAGGACATGTTCATCCCCATGATACAGAGCTATGCCCAGGAGCCCATCGTGGACACCATCGTCAATGGGGTTATGGCCACAGTGGGGGGCGTGTCGTCCACCACTAACACCCCCTTCGAGATAATGGGCACTCTGGCGGAGATCAGGGCGGTCCGAGAGGCTTGCGTTCGGGCCGGACGACCATACATGGCCATATAGGGCCCGGAGACACCGCTGTCCGCAGCGGGGCGTCTCGCCTGTGATGGCAAGGACGGTCTCAAGCCGACCGATAGTCACGAGGTCTCTCAGCTGAACGAGCTGAAGATAGACAACATGAGCCTGGCTATGATCGCTGGCTGGAAGCACAACGGCGATGTGATAATGGTCGAGCAGATGCCCATCCTGGGAGGCTACATCGGAGGGATAGAGGAGACAGCGATCTGCGATGTCGCCACCACCCTGACGTCCTTCACCCTTCTGAACGCTCATTACCACCTCGACGGCCCTATCCACGTCCGTTGGGGTATGACCACGTCTCGGGAGACCCTGCAGGTCGCTGGTCACGTGGCTGCCGCCATAGATGCTCATACCGACCTTCTCGTTGCGAACCAGTTCTACACCATAGCTGGCCCGTGCACCGAGATGTGCCTGTTCGAGATCGCCGCCCAAGCGCTGCTGGACACTGCCAGTGGAAGAGAGCTGGTCTCCGGATGCGCATCGGCCAAAGGGGTCTCCGAGGACTGCACAACCGGCATGGAGGCGCGAATGCTGGGAGAGGTCTCCGCAGCGGCGGCGGGCAAGGATGTAGATGATGTCAACGCTCTGATGAAGAAGATAGTCCGTAGCTACGAACGGCAATACCTGACCGCTCCCCAGGGACGTACTTTTCAGGAGTGTTACAATGTTAGGAAGGTGCTCCCGACCAAGGAGTATCTTCGGATCTATGATAATGCCAGCGAGACGCTCAGAGAGCTTGGCCTGGACCTGCCAAACTAGTTACTTCCTGCACTGACCTCACTTCAGAAGGGTGAGAGGGTTTTGTCCTATGGTCGATCGATCGGTTTCGGAGCCAAGATGGTGCAATTAATCGTTAAAGAAAAAATAGAATAGATGGGAGCCTAAGGCCCCAAGTGCTCTTCGGAATCGAAACCTATCAGTATCGATGCTAGCTTGGGATCGTCCTCGAAACCATGCTTCTGCCTCAGCATCATATCGGAGGGAGCAGAGGGCGAGCAAGAAACGACGTTCTTCATGCCCATCTCGGTGATCTCCGGGAAGGAGACCGGCGGCATGACGAAGAACTCCATGGCCCTGCCTTTCCTCTCAGGATACATGACGAACTCCTCTGAGAGCCAGATGATCTCCTCCTTGTTCTCTTTCAGGAACTGCTCCTTTCTATAGGGGAGGATCTCCTCTCCCAGGACGGTACCATCATCGGAATACAGGACCACGGTGGCCTCTGGTGGCGGCCGGAAATCCTTGTTCTTGATTATGGCGAAAACATGCTGGCGCTTCAAGCACTCCTCCACCCCGGCATTGATGCAGGGGATCAACATCGCCGCCTTGATGTTCTTTTCAATCTCTAGTATCTTTTCGCGGCACTCATCATCTAGCCGAAAGGCGTGAACGGTACCCTTCATCTCCGAAAGCCGTTTGATAATATCGTTCGTACCGACCATATGAGGGCAGCAAGATTTAGGATATTATAAACCTACTCTAAGAATTGGATTATCCATCCAACGCTTGGAAAGTACCTCGGATGGAAGATTATTATACCGCCTGTGGCGCTCATCTCCGCATGAGCCTAGCTTTGATCGCTAAGCAGCAGCCCCAGGCCATCAACAAGTTGTACAAGCTGAAGCAAGAGGTCTTCAAAGAGGGCGCTCTGACCGCCAAGGAGAAGGAGCTGATAGCCGTTTCCGTTTCCTGCATCCTTAAATGCGATACATGCTTGGAGACCCACGCACTTGCGGCCGTCGATCTGGGGGCCACCCGTGACGAGCTGAGGGAGGCCATGCTAGTGGCCATGTACCTGACCGGGCCATCAGCGGTTATCTGGAGCCCGATGGTCGACAAGATATTGTCAGAGGAAGAGCCGCTCAGCAGTCAAAATCGAACCTGACCGGTCTTTTCAAGCCTAGCCCCGCTGCCGCTTCTACAGATTTTATCATGGCCGAGGGGATGGGGCAGGCAGAATGAGCTAGGACCTTTCCGCAGGCAACGTACACAGGGTTGGTGGAGAACGGCATCTTCAAGGCCTCGAAGGGATCAAGACCGTCCTTAATAACTTCAGGTAGCTTCTTGACATATGGACAGTCGGTGACGAACTCGAAATGGACCACTCCATCGTCGTAGGTGGTGGTTATCTTGGTCTTGAACTTGCAAACGCCTGGATCGACGCACATGCTAACGTTGGAAGACATGTAGTCCACTGAGCTTCTCGCGCGCTCATAATCGTTTCCCATAAAAAGGCACAGTCAACGAACCATTCTCACCTGAAGCCCCAAAGTTCCAGGCAGGTAAACCACCGTCGGTACGAAGAGCCCATGGATGCAGGGTAAGGATGCGCCCATCAAACCCACCATCGCTTTTCCGAGGGAAAAACCGGCTTAAAGGTAATAAAGGGTGACCCCTCTTTGCCGCAGCAACCGCAAGGAAATAAAAGACTTTATAGTGTTAAGAGGGGTTGTCGGTTGGAAATGGCCAAGTCAACTGAATCTTTCGTGCTCATCAAGAACGTCAGCAAGCAGTTCGGGGACTCTTATGTATTGAGGGATGTGAGCGCTGTCATCGGGGCCGGCGAGATCCTCGGCCTTATTGGTAGAAGCGGCGCTGGCAAGTCCGTTCTCATAAACATGTTGCGTGGGACCCCCGACTATCACCCGGATGCCGGCAAGGTCATTTACCGGGTCAACGTGTGCAGTTCCTGCGGCAAGGTCGACCTCCCATCGAAGGGTCGCCCCTGCCCCTTCTGCGGCGGCGCCACAGAGATCCAGGAGATCGATTTCTGGGACCTCAAGGAGGACGATCCCCTGCGCTCCCAGCTGCGCAAGCGCATCGCCATCATGCTGCAGAGGACCTTTGCCCTGTTCGGGGACATGACGGTCGTGGAGAACATCTTCGAGGCCCTGGGGGAGGATATGCTCGAGAAGGAGAAGGTGGAGAGGGCCCTCGAGCTTCTGAAGATGGTCAAGCTGGACCATCGTATCACTCACATCGCACGGGACCTGTCCGGTGGGGAGAAGCAGCGCTGCGTCCTCGCCCGTCAGCTCGCACGAGATCCCATCCTCTTCCTTGCGGACGAGCCCACTGGGACGCTCGATCCCCATACGGCCGATATCGTGCATCAGGTCCTTGTCAACGCTGTCAACTCAAAGGGCATGGCCATGGTGGTGACCTCGCACTGGCCCAAGGCCATCAACGCCATGGCGGACAAGGCTGTTTGGTTGGAATCTGGGGAGATGATGAAGATCGGTAAGCCGGAGGACGTGACCTCGGAGTTCACCGTGGGCTTCGACCTACGCACTGAGGACCGTGTCCAGATCGGAGAGCCTTTGTTAAAGGTCGAGAACGCTAAGCGTTACTTCTACTCATACACCCGGGGCGTGGTCAAGGCCGTGGACGACGTGTCCCTGGAGGTGAACGAGAAGGAGATCGTAGGCCTGGTCGGCCTCTCCGGTGCTGGCAAGACCACGTTGTCCCGCATGATCGGAGGGATATGCGAGCCCTCGGGAGGGAAGGTCCTGGTGCGCGTCGGTGACGATTGGGTCAACATGGCCGAGCCGGGACCGGAGGGAAAGGGGAGGGCGACCCAGTACATCGGGTTCCTGCACCAGGAGTTCTCGCTTTATCCCTTCGATACCATCCTCCAGAACCTAACGGTATGCATCGGTATGAACCTTCCAGCGGAGCTAGCGAAGATGAAGGTCATCCAGGTGCTCCTGGGTGTGGGCTTCACCAGGCAGGAGGTGGAGCGGTTCCTGTACGCATACCCAGATACTTTGTCCGTGGGAGAGAAGCAGAGGGTAGCGCTGGCCCAGGTGCTCATACGCGAACCTCGGTTGGTCATCCTGGACGAGCCCACGGGAACCATGGACCCCATCACCAAGCTGGCCGTTGCCAGGTCCGTTCTCAACGCCAGGAAGGAGCTGGGAGAGACCTTCCTCATAGTCTCCCATGACATGGACTTCGTTATGAACTGCTGCGATAGGGCGGTCCTGATGAAGGATGGAAAGATAGTCGTCGCCGGTGAGCCTAAGCTCATCATCGACCATCTGACAGAGAGCGAGAGCGCGGAGATGCTGGTGGAGAGTGCTTCCAAGTGAAGGGGCGCATCGGGAGGCACCTCAGCTTCGTGGAATGCCGGGAGTCTCGGGGTCTGGGTGTCGGTGGGGGCCTGGCCCAGCGTGCCACCATCTCGGAGAGCGGAAGGGACGTGGTGGCCGTGGCCATGGGGCCGGGCAAGAGGCACATAACCAAGCCCGTGTGCGAGATCACCTATGCCCTGAGGGAGGAAGGGATTGACACCAGCGTACTTGTCGTCAATGCCGGATCGGGCGTGCCCTCCGATGCGCCGGACGTCAGTACCGGCTCCATCTTCGGATTGGACCAGATAGAGATCGACAGGATACAGCAGTTCAAGATTGCACTGATACACCTGGGGAACGTCCGCAATCACTTAATCTACAAGGCCAGGCTGATTCTGAGGAACGTCGACCTCCCCGCCATAATCGTGTGCCAGGCTCCGGTGGACTTCGAGGACTTCGCCCGCATCGGGATAAAGACCCGAACGGTGATGCCCCGTAAGGAGAACATCGCCAGCAAGGGGACCATCATGGACATCGTCACGGGTGTGGTGAGGGGTACGACCTCCCCCCAGAACAAGCTCGACGAGATAGTCTCCAAGGTCCGCAAGTACCTTTAGGTCACTTTAATAGGTCGAAGCCCACGAGGTGGGTCCACCTCTTAGGCCCCATGAAGCCCATGATCTCCCTGACCATGTCGTCCGTCATGGTGGATAGGCTTCCCGAAGTGACCCTTGTTATGCCTTCCACACCTTCCAGGTGCTCGAACTCCGTCTCATTTATGAGGAAGTAAGGTTCCCCCTCAATGTCTATGTCCCCGTGAAGGATGAAGTCCTCGGATAGGAACCTGGTCTCGGGCTTCTCCTTCAGGATCCTCTCCCGCTGCGCAGGCGTTACGTACTCGCCCAGCACCTGTCCCTTCTGGTCCATCATGTATAGAAGCCCCATGTCATCCACGAGTAGGTCCACATCGCCCACGAGGACTAGGCTAACTTCTCTGTCAAGGGCCTCCCACACGCCCTTGTTAATGAATGGCATCAGGCCCCCGCAGGCACCGTTCTTCTCCGCCTGTTGTTCTGACTCCACCACTCGCTTCTTCAGCTCCGGATCCAGAAATCTCATGTCCAAGACCCCAGGTATGGTCCTGATCTTCGCTTCCACGGTCGACAGTACTTGATCTCGGTCCATGATTTCTCTCACCTATCAGGATTAAGGACACTATTCTTTAATATTTCCGCGTAAGAACGATATGTCCGGTCGGCCATTATGCTGGACCATACAGCCATTCAGCCATACCGTCCCAGTGCCTCAGCGGGAGAAACGATAATAACCCCTAGCGTATTCTACGACAAGACCAGATGTTGTTGAAAGTAAATGGAAGGGATAAGCAGGTAGGAGCGGAGGCCCGCTTATCTGAGGCCATAGCCGGAGAGCCATACACACCGGGGGCCGTGATCGCGGTCACCAGGTCCACCAGCTCCATCCAGAAGGAGACCAGCGAGTTCGAGGTCGTCTTGTCCAAAGGCTCCTTCGTCATCCGCCTGAACGACTCGAGGTTCGCCGAGGTATGGCGAAACAGCATAGGCCAGATCGTGGGAAGCAACGTCCGCTGGCAGAGCCTCAAGGTGATGGCCATGGGGTCGTTCCCCACCGATCTGGAGGTAGACAGGGAAAGATACCGATACTCCAAGTACGACTGCTATTTCTCGTTGGGCGGTTTCGACAACCGCACCACATATGTGATGATCTCCAAGATCGATCATCAGGGGAGCTACGGAACTAAGGACGGGCGATTCGGACGGGTCACCAGAGGCCGGCACCTCATCAAGGAGATCGACGAGGGTGAGGTCATCAAGGACATCCGTCCCGTTGTGCTGGAACTATCTGAGAGAGATGCCTTCGCCACCACCGACCTGGACCTCAGGCTGGAGGAGGGGATGGCGGTGGACACCTACGTCCATGTTGACCTGGACCCCCGCTCCCCCATCAGCTGCGAGCAGCTTCTTGTGATAGCCGGGGAGCAGAGGTTGGACATAACCGACCGCACCTTCACATACTCCGCCAACTCCAAGCGCATGGACGTGTCCCTCGTCCATGAGCGCGTGGCGGTCAGGGAGGAGGGCGATGTAACCGTGCGCTCCGAGGGCTCTTTCGCTGGCCGGGTGTACTTCTACCGCCGCCGGCGCCAGCTTTCCCCGTTCCACAATCATGCGGGTCGGGTGACGCTGGGGCAGGAGCTGCTGCGTTTGGCGCCCCAGGGTGCGTTCGTCACCATCCTCACCACTCCCTCCAGGATCATGACCGTGGGGATGACCCAAGGCGAGGCGGGCAAGTTCCTTGAGTCCCGGGGCCTGAGGCAGAAGCGTACCGGCCTTTCCAACGATGACGCCGTGGTGGCCGAGCAGGAGCCGGAGCTCACCATGGAGATAAGGCCAGGGGATGAAGTGGAGACCTTCGGGGTGCGTGCGGACAAGATCTCGGTCTGGGAGCTGGACGATGTACACTCGCCCCGCACGGCCCACTACGTGAGGAAGATGACGGGCCTGGACCACAAGCCCGTGGGCACCATGAAGGTGTTCTTCGCTCACCCTGAAATGCCCATGATAACCTTCTTCGGAAACGCCAAGGAGGCATCGGTCCTTCTGCCGGAGAACCCCTTCGGCGATGAGTCCCCCCGCGGGCAGGCGGCGGTCACCAACATGTCCAGGCCCAACCGAGGGACCATAGGCATCAGGCTGGAGAGCAGCTCGGAGTTCGGCCCCACGGGGGAGGAGCGCTACGGCTCGAACGCCTTCGGCAACGTCCTGTCTGACCTGAACCTCATGCTGAAGGACCTGCATGATGGGGACATCATTTATCTGAGGGAGAGGAAGGAGGGGGAGGAGATCAAGCCTGTCACCGCTCCCGCGCCCAAGGCGGCCATTGACCTTGACGAGATCGCGGAGATCGCGCGCCAGGCGGAGTTCGCCCAGCATGCCCCGCCCCCGGGACCGTTCCAGGGTGGGTCTGGGGAGAGCGCGCGGAAGAAGGCCGGAGCGGAGAAGGGGACCGCCAAGAAGGAGACTGCGAAGAAGGAGGGAAGACCACGAGCGAAGAGACCGAAACAAGAATGATCGTGATCGCGCCCAGCTCCGACCTCACGCCGGACCAGGTAGCCAGGTTCATCCATTCGCTGGGATTGGATATCAACATCAAGGAGACGTGCTACGGGACCAACATCGAGGGGCCCAAGGGCCAGGTGCGAAAGGCCCTGACCGAGGTCAGGAAGCTCGATCCCAACCGTATTTTCTCCAAGGTCCGGGCGTTCCCCATCGGGGATGAGAGGAGATGCCGTGCCCATCACGGTTCCCGCCCGGGTTTCAACCAGGTGGAGAAGGAGTGGAAGGACCTCTCCATGATCGATGCGGGCCTGTGCGCAGCCGACAGAGGGGAGATATGCGAGCCCCCTCCCCCGCCCGAGAAGCTTCCGGTGAAGAGGCTTCGAGAGATAATTGACGAGGTGACGAAATGAAGATCTTCATGATCCCCCCCAACAGCCTTATCCTGTACGATCTGGTCGAGCGTTTCGGCCATCAGCCCCTCTCCCTCATGGGTGAGCTGCGCGAGCACGTGGTCAAGCCGGAGATAGAGTCACCTCCCCTCAACCTGTCCCAGGAGGACATCATGAACGGGCTCAAGTACGCTGGCATAGAGGTCCCGTCCGGGGTCCGTGGCCGCCTGGGAATATGGGGCCCCATGGTGGATGAGGCGGAAGCGGCCATCATAATGCACGACATGCCCTACACCTTCGGATGCGTGGGCTGCCACCGTACCAACCTCATGCTCACCTACATGGTCCGCCGCAAGAAGATACCGATCCTGGAGGTCCACTATCCTAAGACCGATGAGGAGGCCAAGGTCATGGTCACCAAGATAAAGGCCTTCCTGGAGGGATTGAAATGACCATCAAGATAGCTCAGCTGTCCTGCGGGACGGAGTACTCTGGGATCCAGTCCGAGATTGACCATGCCGCCGACACCGTGGGGGGAAAGATGGTGTATCCTGACGTGGCCTTCGACGACATCAAGCGCTCTGTGGACGAGTTCGGGTTCGATCCGGCATCGCCCCAGCTGCAGCTGATGATCGCCCGCGCCAAGTCCCTGGCCGATGGCCATTACGATGCGGATGCGGTCTTCATAGCCACGTGCTTCCGCTGCGCCGAGGGTGCGCTGGTAAGGAACGAGGTCCGGAGGTACATACAGGAGCATACGAAGCTCCCGGTCGTCACCTACTCCTTCACCGAGCGGTTGAAGGCCGCGCAGCTGCTGACGAGGATGGAGGCCCTGGTCACCATCGTGGAGAAGAAGGAGCTCCTCGCGAGGGAGAGGCAGGTTGGCCTCACCGCCGGGATCGACTCCGGCTCTTCGACAACCAAGGCGATGATCCTCAAGGACAACGAGATCATCGGCAAGTACTGGACGCCCACCGGTCCGGTCCTGGAGACCGGCCTCGAGGTGCTGGAGAAGGCTCTGGCCGAGGCCGGCGTCAAACAGAGCGAGCTGGACGGGATCGGCGTGACCGGTTACGGCCGGTTCCTAATAGGCAAGAAGCTGGAGGCGAAGCTGATCCAGGAGGAGCTTACTGTGAACAGCAAAGGCGCGGTCTGGCTCGCAGACCACCAGAAGGGCGAGGCCACCATCATCGACATCGGAGGGATGGACAACAAGGCCATCACCGTCAGGGACGGGATACCGGACAACTTCACCATGGGCGGTATCTGCGCCGGGGCGTCCGGGAGGTTCCTAGAGATGGTCACCAAGCGCCTGAGGGTACCCATAGAGGACCTGGGCGCGCTTGCTGACAAGGGCGACTGGAAGAAGGTGAACATGAACTCCTACTGCTCGGTGTTCGGCATTCAGGACCTCGTCACCTCCCTTGCTGCCGGCAACACCATAGAGGACGTGGCCGCGGCCGCCTGCCATTCCGTGGCGGAGCAGGTGTACATGCAGCAGCTGCAGGAGATCGATGTGCGCCAGCCGGTCATCCAGGTGGGAGGGACCTCCCTCATCAGCGGGCTGGTCAAGGCGGTGGGCGATATGGTCGGCTCCAAACCCATAATCCCCAAGCACTCACAGTACATAGGCTCGGCCGGCGCGGCACTGCTGGCCTCGGGCTTCCTCGAGGGCATCTGATGACGTTGACGGACGAGACCTTCGCATATCAGAACTTCGATACCATCTTCAAGCAGATACTCCAGGACCTGGGGGTCAACAGGAGCGTGAAAAGCTACCGCATCATCGCCAATCCCGGGGCCCCCTACTTCCTCATCTCCCTGAAGTTCGGCCGGGCGCGGTCCGCGGTGAAGGTCACGGACATGTCGCAGCTCAACGTCCACACCGGCGGGACGGCGCTGACCATCACCGACGAGAGCTGGGCACCGGCGCTCCTCAGCAAGCTGTGGCAGCGCTACGGACGCGACCGGGTGGAGCAGCTGACCCGCTTCGAGATACTCATCCACGGTGCCACCACAGAGGAGCTGGAGTCGATGGAGCTGGACCCCGGCGAGGAGCTGAAGACCAAGCTCCTGGACGCCGTCTGGCGGCTGTTCCCCGAGGGCTTCACCGTTCGCTATGACATCATCGACGACAAGGCCATGACCATCATCGGCACCGAGCACGACATGAAGCCTGAGTGGATCAAGGTGGCCAAGATGGTGCATGAGGATGTAAGAGGGAAGGAGGACCAGTGATGTACGAGGTCCTGATGTACGACGGGGGCGTGTACAAGGTCAACGAGCTCTACGAGCTTGTCGAGGATGTCGGGGGCTTCGTTCTTCAAAAGACGCAGATACAGGTGCAGATCACCGTGACCATGGCCATCCCCGAGGAGGAGCGTACCGCCATCGAGGCCAAGACCCGCGAGCTGGGAGGGAAGATAGTGCACGTTCCCCTGGCGGGCACCGAGATCGCCGTGGTGGCGCCTACGCTGGGACGACACCACATGCCACACCCCACCTGCGACATAGCCGAGCAGCTGAGAAGACTGGGCGCGATCACCGTGGTCATGGGGCTGGCCCGGGGCAAAGGGCGCAGGACCGCCCAGATCAACGCCGACGAGAAGGCCATCATCGAGGAGTACGATGCT
>MVRB01000161.1 GCA_002067635.1 Methanomassiliicoccales archaeon PtaU1.Bin030
CTGCAGATGGCATTGAACCGGTCGCATGACCCTGTAGTAAGGGAGCTGATGGCCAAGGCCCGGACGACCACCAGGAGCATCAACCAGAAGATCATGTTCAACGAGGACTATCTCAATCTGGGCCAGACAAGGCCGAAGTGGACCAACCTGGAGGAGTGTTGCCAGGCCGCGATATCCAGGTTGGACCTCGGATCGGTAAAGGTGAGCATAGGCCTGCAAGGCTTTGAGGTTCTGGCCGATCCCATGCTGGAGAAGGTGTTCTATAGGCTGATGGAGAACTCCCTGTTGCATGGTGGCGCCCTCAGCACCATCACCATCAGCTCCAAGCTCACCGCGTCCGGCCTCGTGGTGACCGTCCATGACGACGGGAGGGGCATTTCCCCAGGGGACAGGAAGAAGCTGTTCAACTGGGAGTTCCGTGGGCGGCGAGGCCACAGCCTACACCTGGTCGCGGAGGTGCTTCACCTGTCGGGGATGTCCATCCAAGAGACCGGCTACGATGGAAGCGGGTCCAGGTTCGAGATATCCATCCCTCCAGCCCTATACCGCCAGAGAGCGGTTCTGGAGCCGGGTGAGCGGGTCCAGGCCCCGGTCACGATCTGAAGGATCTTGAATGCCAGGCCATGCCGGGAGTCATCTCCTCCGATGATGTCTCAGCAGGTTCAGGCATTTCTTGGAGCCGCGAGCCACCTTTTCGTCCCGGCAACGGAGCTTGTTCGGGCATAGGAAGCACCTCGTATGCCATTTCAGAAGCTCATCGCCCTTTTCCAGCCTTGCCATCAATCACCCCCCCGTTCTTCAGAATTAGTAGGGACAAACGAGGCGATATAGCTCACGTTCACTACCGCTACATATCATCGTAAGTGGGAAGAGCTGTGATCTTATAGTCTTCTGCCTGTTCACACGTTCCGAAGGCCGCCGGTGACCGCCTTCCGGGCATTGGGGTTGGTCAGGTTTCCGAAGATGATGCTGCGGGCAGTGGAGTTCACGATGAGAACGTGCAGGAGCTCCTTGAGCCCGCCGAGGCTCTTCCACGTGTCCATGAATGCCCCGTAGCCATCCCTGACCAGGGACTCCAGCTCTGCCTGGGAGGCGTTCTCGGGGAAGTACTCGAAGACCCGGTGGTTCGTCTTCCAATCCTCCTCCTTGACCAACCCCTTGGCCCTGAGGTCGTCCCACAGCGGCGTTCCCACCAGGAGGTCCAGGATGTTGTACTGCACCCCGTGCGGCCTCAGCGAGCGGGCGAAGTCGATGGTGGATCGCATCTCCTCCTTGGACTCTATGGGCGCGCCTATGATGTAGGAGGTTATCACCAGCATCCCGGCCTTCTTGGCATTGGCCACGGCCTCCTCGGTGCGCTCGGGGGTCTGCTTCTTGTTGTAGAACTGGAGGACCTTGGGTGACGAGGACTCAGCTCCGAAGTAGATTACGTTGAAGCCTGCGGCCTTCATCTTCTTGAGGAGGGGCAGTGATGCATGTCCGGCCCTTCCCTCGCAGTACAGCCTCATCTTGATCCTCCTCTCAATTATGAGCTGGCAGATCTCCTCCACCCGAGCGGTGTTCTGCGTGAAATTGTCGTCCACCAGGACGCATTCCCTGTAACCCTGTTGGTACAGCATCTCCATCTCTCCAACCACGTTCTCGGCGCTGCGGTACCTCCATTTTCTCTCCGAGAACGCCGCGCAGGAGCAGTAGGTGCAGGAGAAGGGGCAGCCGCGGGACGTGGATATGGTCGTGAACTTGCGGAATGTGAGGGGGATGCCCTGGAAGTAGTAACCGTAACGCAGGTCCCCCAGCAGGGAGCGGTCAGGATACTCCAGGGAATCCAGGTCTTCTATGAGCGACAGCGGTCTGTCTATCCAGCTCCCGTCCTCCCTGCGGGAGGTCAGCCCTTCCACGTCCTCCAACCCCTGGCCGCCCTCAATGCGGTCAAGGAGCATGGGCAGCGCCCGCTCCGCCTCTCCCTTGATGATGTGATCAATGAACGGGTACTCTCTCAGGATATTGCGGGCAGCGAAGGTGGCGTGGTAGCCGCCGAGGATGATCCTCATTTCCGGGAAAAGCTCGTGGGCCTTCCGAAGGGTCTCCATGGTCACCAGGAACGTATGGGTGGAGCAGTTCATGCCCAGGACATCCGGCCGCTCCTTGGCAATACGTTCCACCAACTGGTCCACGGTGTAGTTGAGGCAGAAGGCATCCACTATCGATATCTCATCCCGGGGACGGGCCTTCCTGAGAGCGCCTGCAATGTACAGCAGACCAAGAGGGGGCCACATCTCCGTGGTCCTCCAAGGGGGGGTCGCCAGCATTATCCTCAAGGAATATCGCGACAATATTGTGTACCAGCCATAAAAGAATTTTCTGGCCTTACATGGTGTGGCAGGGTCATGGGCCGTGTCCAAGGCTGGACCTTGAATAAAGGACACATGTTTTTTATGGGGACAGGATATCACCAACCTATCATAGAGACGGGATGAAGGTATGTCGATAAAACTGGCCGTGCCGAACAAGGGACGCCTGAACGAGAGGTCCGTGGAGATCCTCGAGCGTGCGGGCCTAGAACTGGAGGACGGGGGCGAGAGGAGACTTTACGCATCCGTCAAGAACGGCGACCTTTCGGTCATGTTCCTGCGGGCGCAGGACATTGTAAAGTTCGTGCATAAGGGCGCGGTGGACATGGGCATCACCGGTTGGGACCTGGTGCTGGAATCAGGTCTGGACGTCCACAAGCTGATGGACATGGGATTCGGTCGGTGCCGGCTGTCGGTAGCGGTCCCGGAGGAGAAGGGGATCGAGACCATCAAGGACATACCGGAGGGCTCCATTGTGGCCACGTCCTTCCCGGGGATGACCCAGAATTACTTTAAGAAGAAAGGAAAAAAGGTGGAGATCACCACCATCTCCGGAGCAGCAGAGGTCACCCCGCACCTGGGTGTGGCAGACCTGATCGTGGACCTGGTGTCCAGCGGAAGCACGCTCAAGACCAACCACCTCAAGGAGATCGCGGTCATCGCAGAGTCGCAGGCAGTCCTCATTGCCAGCAAGGAGGTCATGAAGGTC
The DNA here is from genome assembly GCA_002067635.1 of Methanomassiliicoccales archaeon PtaU1.Bin030. Classification (GTDB taxonomy): domain Archaea; phylum Thermoplasmatota; class Thermoplasmata; order Methanomassiliicoccales; family Methanomassiliicoccaceae; genus UBA6. The sequence goes on from MVRB01000161.1 coordinate 3,061, forward strand.
AAGAGGACAGAGATGGAGGAGCTTGCCTCCGCCATCAGGAGCGTGATGGACGCAGAGAGGAAACGCTACCTGATGGCCGACGTCCCCATCGTGTCCCTCGACGAGGTCAGGGGGTTCCTTCCAGGCATCGCCGGCCCCACCGTGATGAACATCGCCGGTCGCGATGACGTGGTCGCCATCCATGTGGTCGTGGACAAGGCCGAGATATATCAGTCGGTCAACAGGCTCAAGCGGCTGGGAGCGACGGGCATCCTCATCGTCCCCATAGACCGCATGGTCCCCTGAGGTGCTCTTATGAAGGAAGAATGGGTCCGATCCACCGTCAGGGATATTCCGCTGTATTACAACCCCAAGGTCCAGGCCGTTCGTATGGATACGTCCACCAATGTATTGGGAACCAACCCCAGCGCGAGGGACGTTCTTGCCAGGTCCGCGGACCTGGACCTGAACCAGTACCCTACACCTTACTCCGACGGCCTGCGCCAGGCTCTAGCCCAGCGCTACGGCCTCAACGAGGACAACTTTGTGGTCGGCAACGGTTCCGATGAGGCACTGGACATAATATTCAAATCATTCATGGAGCCGGGCGAGACCGTTGTCGCTCCATATCCCTCGTACGTTCTCCACGGCTTCTTCGTGAAGATCAACGGCGGGCGGTTCGTGACAGTTGACCTCAAGCCAGGTTTCCAGCTGGACCCCGATTCCATGCTCGCCGCCAAGGGTAAGATCATGATCCTGTGCACCCCCAACAACCCCACCGCCAACACCTTCGACCACGCTGACGTGGAAAGGCTGGTCCAGGAGCACGACGGCCCTGTGGTGGTGGACGAGGCCTATGGGGAGTACACAGACAGGTCCTTCCTCCCCCGGGTCGAGGAGTTCGACAACCTCATCGTCACTCGGACCTTCTCCAAGGCCTACGGTCTGGCGGGCATGCGCGTGGGGTACATGGCCTCCAACCTCAAGATGGCAGGGATCATGCAGCGCATCAAGATACCCTACTCGCTGAACCAGGTGAGCGAGAGGGCGGCGATCGCGGCGCTGAAGGACACCACCTATGTAGATATGGCCGTGGACCTGGTGAGGAGGGAAAGGGAGCGCCTCTCGCAGGGCCTGGAGTCCCTAGGCTTCAAGACCTATCCCTCACAAAGCAATTTCATACTGTTCAAGAGCCCCCACCCTTCCGGGGAGCTGGTCAAGCGCTTGGCGGAGAAGGGCGTCCTCGTCCGCAACTTCGGAGAGCTTAGGATGCTGGAGAACTGCCTACGCACCACGATCGGGACCAGGGAGCTGAACGACCTGTTGCTGACCAAGCTGGGAGAGGTGATGAAGGAATGGTGACCATCAGAAGATCCATAAAGTACCCCGAGGAGAACGATTCCTACCGCATAGGCCAGAGGCCGAGGGTGAAGGTCTCTATCGCCGACTACGGTGTGGGCAACCTTCACTCCATACGCAAGGCCCTGGAGCTGGCGGGCGCACGCCCGGTGATAGAGTCCAACATGAAGAACCTCCTAGACGCCGAGGTTATCGTCTTTCCAGGCGTGGGGGCTTTCGACAGTGCCATGGAGAGGCTCCTCCCCCACAAGGAGATGCTGGCCGACCGCCTCAATGCAGGGACCCCTTGCCTGGGCATATGCATAGGGGCGCAGATACTGTTCGAAGGCAGCGAGGAGGGCAAGAGGCCGGGCCTGGGGGTAATAAAGGGCAATGTGGTCCGATTGAAGGCCGAGAGGGTCCCCCACATGGGATGGAACAAGGTGGTCTCCGTGGACAAGGCCTTCGAGGGTACCCCCTCTCCCTACTACTATTTCGCCCACTCCTACCACGGTGTTCCCTCCGAGGATGCTACAGTGGCCACCACTGACTACTTCGGAGAGTTCCCGTCCGCCTTCAGAAAAAAGAATGTGCTCGGAGTGCAATTCCACCCAGAGAAGAGCAATGCCTCCGGGGCGGTCTTCCTGAGGAACTTCGTAAAATTCATCGAGGCCAAGCTATGATTGTACTACCCGCAGTGGACCTGATGGACGGAAAGGTCGTCCAGCTCGTTGGTGGAAAGCCTGGGACCGAGAAGGTCTCCTTATCGAACCCCCGCGAGGTAGCGCTGGATTGGGAAAGGAAGGGAGCTCCGGCGATCCATGTCGTTGACCTCAACGCGGCCATGGGCCGGGGGGACAACTTCGAGGCCATCACCTCGATAATGTCCCGAATAAAGGTCCCTATCCAGGTCGGAGGGGGCATACGGACGACGGAGGTGGCGGAGACGCTGCTGAACCTGGGCGCCTCCAAGGTGGTCGTGGGGACCAGGGCCATCACCGACCCCTCTTGGTTCGCTGAACTGGTGAGGTCCAATCAGAAGAAGATAATCCTGGCCCTTGATACTCTGGACGGCAAGGTGCAGGTGAAGGGTTGGAAGGAGTCCTCCAAGATCAAGCTGAAGGATGTTCTGAAGGCCACGGAGGACCTCCCCCTGGGAGGTGTTCTGCACACCAACGTGAACGTTGAGGGGAAGGCCAAGGGTATCGATATCGAGGAGACAAAGAACTTTCTCAGCATGTGCCCCCACGATGTCATCATCTCCGGTGGGGTCACCACCCTGGATGACCTGGCGGTGCTCGAGGACATAGGTGCGAGATCGGTCATAGT
>MVRB01000162.1 GCA_002067635.1 Methanomassiliicoccales archaeon PtaU1.Bin030
CAGTACCACAAGATGCGCTCCCATGAGACCAGCGGGGGAACGTGCGAGAGGTGCGGGGGACCGGTGGACCTCCTGGGATACTGCCCCAAGTGCGCGCCGGGCGAGGGGGAGCGTCCCGAGATCCTCATACCGCGCATGGACCCGCGGTTCACCTTCGACTCGTTCGTGGTGGGCAGCGGGTCCCGCTTCGCGGAGGCGGCGGCGCGGGCGGTCGCGGCCGACCCTGGTTACCTGTACAACCCCCTATTCATCTACGGAAAGACAGGGCTGGGCAAGACCCACCTGCTCCAGTCCATCGGGCATCTGCTGAAGGGCATCGACGCCGGCCTGAGCGTGACCTATCTCCCGCTGGAGTCCCTGGATGAGGAGTACCTGCAGTCCATAGGCAATAAGTACGAAGGTCCTCGGCAGGAGCTGGAGCAGACCGGCCTGCTGCTGATAGACGACCTCCAGTACCTCTCGGGGAAGGACCGGGTGCAGGAGGAGCTGCTTAAGATCATCAACAAGCTGGTGCCGGCGGGCATACAGATAGTCATCACCGCCGACCGCGCCCCCAGGGAGATACCCGCGCTGCTGGAGAGGCTCACCTCTAGGGTGGAGTCGGGCCTGGTGGTGGACATCGGGCCCCTAGACCAGCCCAGCAGGCTGGCCATCCTCAAGAGGCTGGCCAGCGATGCCGAGCTGGAGATACCCGAAGAGGTGATGGCCTTCGTGGCCGAGAAGTGTCCGGACAACGTTCGCCAGCTGGAGGGGGGCATGAACCGCGTCCTCGCCTTTGCCTCCCTCATGCGCTCCGAGATCACCCTGGACATAGCGCGCGAGGTGCTGGGGGCCGAGAAGGCCGTCCCCAAGGTCCGGAAGGCGAGGCTGGAGGCGCACCGCTCCTATGTGGTGGAGGAGTCGCGCCCCGAGCTCACCTACCAGCTGATAGCCGAGAAGCTGGACGAGGGCTACCGGGGCCTGGTGTTCAGCCGCAGCAACCCCAACTCAGTGCGGGAGAAGATCCCGGGCCGCAAAGCGGACATATATTGGCTGACGGAGCATGAGTCCAAGAAGGGCAGGACCGTGCCCCCCTCTCTGGAGAAGATAGTCATGCTGTCGGAGGACCACATGCGCCTCGATGGCCCATCGATCGTGGTCCTGGACGACCTTCACTACCTGATAAGCAATGCCACCTTCGAGGGCGTGGTGCGGTTCCTGCGGGCCATGGTGGACACGGTCTCCGAGCGTCAGGCCATCTTCGTGGTCTCCCTCAGCCCGGAGAGCCTCAGGCCCCAAGAGCGCTCCATAATCGAGAGGGAGCTGGAGCCGGTGCGTCCATGATCACAGCCTCTTCTCTTCCGCACGGAACTCGATGAGGCGGTCCAGGACCTCCTCGTGGCGCCCCCTCTTCATGGAAACGCCCGCGTCCTTAAGGAGCTTCACCATGGAGGTGACGTCCTTGCCCTTGGCCTTGGCCTCCAACAGGGACTGCTTGGCCTTCCGCAGCTCCTCCGCGAGCATGTCCGGCAGGGCCTTGTTCAGCTCCTCCCTTCCCTTTCGGGAGAGGATGCCCATGGTGTTCCAGTCACCGGTCTCCCCCGCGTCGCGGGCCTCATTGAGGAGCTTGCGCGACTCCCTGACGTCGAGGTAGAACCGCTCCGAGTTGAGGATCAGCTTCTCCAGCGACTCATACAGCTCGTGGGCCTCGACGTACTTGCCGGTGAGGACCTCGGCCTGGCGCTTCCCTGAGCGGGCAAGTTCCAGAGCGGCGGCGAAATCCTTCTCTGCCAGCTTCTCCTTGGATTCGGCTATGTTGCTGGATATGGTCTCGTGGTCGGACCCCATCTTGCGGGCCACGTCCTCCAGGTTCTCCAGGTACATTATGTCCCGTTCCAGCCTGTCGGTGATGACCTGCTGCAGCATCCCCCGGCACTCCCGCATCGTTTCCACCGCCGGCTCTATCTCCCGGCGCTTTCCCAGGGCTACGGCCTTATCGATGAGCCTACGCGTGGCCGTGGTGTCGATGGAGTAGTCCTTGGCCAGGGTCAGCAGGGGGCCTACCTCGTTGACGAGCTCGGAGAACTCCTCCTTCATCATTTTTTCCTTAGCTGCCTTCAACTTGTCCGGGGACTCGGCCTCAGGGACCTCCGGCGGTTTCGGCGGTGCTGGAGGCGGGGCGCTAACAGGGGGGGTGCTCGCAGGGGGCGCGGGTGCCGGCGGCAGCGGGGCCGGTTCCGGCGCGGGCACAGGGGCCGGCTCTGTCAGGTCGATGTCGCGGCCGCACTCCGGGCAGGTCACGCTCTCCCCCGATACAGTTGCATGACAATGGGGGCACTCGATGTCCGCGACCTCTTCTATCACGAACTCCACGCCGCACTTGGGGCAGTGGTCCACCTCTCCTCGGATGTGCGTCCCGCACTCCGGGCAATCGAACTCGAAATCGTCCTCGACTTGATCGTTAGTGGCGGTACCTGACAGACCATCACCTCTGGCCAATAAGCTAACGTACGAGACCCTGTTGGGTTAAATAATTGTCGAACTGCCAACGCAAAGTGAGAATCACTCACCCGTCCAGCATGGATTTCATACGTACCGCGTCACCCGAGGGATCGGGGGTCTCGGATATGATGGTGACGTCCCTACCGCACTCCCGCAGCAGACCGCAAAGAAGGGAGAAGTCCGGGTCCTTGGCCTCCAGAAGCAGGTGACGCTTCTCCCCTTTCGCCGTGTACTCGATGCAGCTGAAGTGGCAGTGCAGCCGCCCCGGGATGAGATCGAGACCCCCGTACAGGGCCGCCTTGAAATCGTCCCTGGTGCGCAGGCACCCCTGCCCACGGGCATGGATGTGGGCGAAGTCCGGGACCGGCTCCACACCCTCGATCTCGTCCATCACCTGTGCGATCTCCTCGTAGGTCCCCCAGCTGCCCACCTTGCCCATGGTCTCCAGGCCGATG
>MVRB01000163.1 GCA_002067635.1 Methanomassiliicoccales archaeon PtaU1.Bin030
GATCATCATCGTGCAGAACAAGATCGACATCGTGACCAAGGAAGAGGCTCTGGAGAACTACCGCGAGATCAAACGTTTTGTAAAGGGGACCATCGCCGAGAACGCCCCCATCATTCCTGTCTCCGCTCACCACGATGTTAATATCGACAAGCTCATCGAGACCATAGAGACGTACATCCCCACACCAAAGTATGACAGCTCCAAGACGCCCATGATGTACATCGCCAGGTCCTTCGACATCAACGTACCCGGCTCCTCCCCTGATTCATTGAAGGGTGGAGTTCTGGGCGGCTCCCTCACGCAGGGCACCCTAGAGGTCGGAGATGAGATCGAGGTGCTTCCCGGCCGCAAGGTCGAGGTCAGCGGCAAGACCTCTTGGGAGAAGATCACCACCACCATTCAATCGCTTCACACCGGCAACACCACGCTGAGCACCGTTGGTCCCGGCGGCCTGATAGCCATCGGCACCAAGCTCGATCCCGCGCTGACCAAGTCGGACGGTCTGACCGGGAGGCTGGTCGGAAAGCCCGGAACGCTGCCGCCGGTCGTTCACAAGTTCGTCATGAACACCCACCTCCTGGAGAGGGTCGTGGGTGCTGCCGAGGACCTCATCGTCGAGAACATCAAGACGAATGAGCCGCTGATGCTGAGCATCGGCACCGCGACCACCGTCGGCATCGTCACCAGCGCCCGCGGGAGCGAGTCCGAGGTAGCGCTGAAGATACCGGTGTGCGCGCTCAAGGACCAAAGGGTCGCCATCTCTAGGCGCATCTCCGGAAAGTGGCGCCTCATCGGCTACGGCATTATCCAGTAGGTCTCCATGCCCAATGTGGTCCTGGACACCAACGCCTTGCTTTTACCCTTTGAGCGCTCTATCAACATCGACGCGCAGCTGCGCTCCCTGTTGGGCGAGTGCCAGACCTTCGTACCCGGCCCCATCGTAGGCGAGCTGAAGCGCTCCCCCAGCAAGCACGCTTCGGCCGCTCTCCGGCTTTTGTCCCGCTACACTATAGAGGACACCGTGGCCGTGGGAGACAACGCGGTCATAGAGCTCGCCGAGCGCCTGGGGGCGTACGTGGTCACCAACGATCGCCTGCTCATCTCAAAGCTTCGCCAGAGGCGGATAAAGGTTATCTTGCTCAGGGGCGGGAGCCACCTAGCCATTGATGACGGCTAGATCAGCGGCCGGGGAGGGTCCTCGGGTGTCGTGACGTTGGAGCTCTTCAGCATCTCCAGGCGCACCTTGAGGAGCATCTCGCCCCAGAGCGAGGAAGCGTAGATGGGGACCTTGTTACCGACCTGCAGCAGGGCCTTCTCCTTTGCTCTCTCCCTCACCGCCTTGGAGGCGCAGGAGGTGATGATGTCGCAGGTGTCGAAGAACGTCTCCGCCTCCTCGGCGGTGCGGCCGGTGGTGTGGACGGCGAAGATCGCCACGCGCTGGCCGAACTCCTCCCGGATGCGCCTGGCGTCCGCGGCCGTCGCCACGGTGACACCGACCCGCTTGAACCCGCGCACGAACGCCAGCCTCGTACCTTCGTACTGATCTATTCCCGCCCTCTTGGGGTCCAGCACCATTTCTTTGCCGATGGCGTCTATGATCTCGGGGATGGGCGTCGTTTCGACCAGTCCGGAGACCCTTCCACCAATGCCCTGTATGAGCTCTGGGTCTGAGATCACTGCGGTCCCGGCACCCTCGCATACGATCACCGCAGCATCGAGCAACCCCCTGTCGACGGCCATTCCCAGGAGCTCGGAGACGCCGAAGGAGAGGAAGTCCTTCATGCGCATCTTGCGCTCTGGGGTGCACATCCCGAAGTCGCGGATGCGGAACTCCATGTTCTCCCTGACCACCTCCGGGGTGATGACCTGGATGTTACGGAACTTGGCGAACAGGGGACAGTACTCCACCTCCGGTTTCCCCACCTCGACGACCTTCCCGTCCCTGATCACGACCTTCGTCCTGCCCAAAGCCTCGATGACGTGCCTGTCCATCCAGATACCCTCCCCGTTCAGTATGCGGTGCCACCTTCAAGGCAAGGAAGCTATAAAAACGATGGTCAGCACGCTCACTGACCACGTTCCGGGTTGCTACCAAGATGCAAATACGATGTAGGCCATACGATGCGAATTGTAATGAACGAGAAGTTCGCCGTAGCGCTGAAGCAGATCGCCCTGCTGGGCGGTATCAACGATTACATCGCCATCTCCTCGCGCGAGCTGGGCGCACGGCTGCGCATCAGCCAGCAATCGGCGTCCAAGCGCATCCTGGAACTGCTGGAGGAGGGATTGATCCAGAGGGACCTGGGCGCCCGGAAGCAGCGCATCAAGCTGACCAAGAAGGGAGTTGACGCCCTGCGTTCAGAGTACTCGGAGTACCAGAAGATATTCGAGCTCAGGGACCAGCTGGTCATCCGTGGCATGGTCACGACGGGGATGGGCGAGGGGCAATATTACGTGACCCAGCCCGGATACCAGGAGCAGTTCACGGAGAAGCTCAACTTCGTGCCGTTCGAGGGGACGCTGAACCTGAAGATGAACCCCTCCGACGTGGATAAGCTGGACATCCTCCGCCGGGGCGACGGGGTGATCATCAACGGCTTCCAGCGCAACGGCCGCACGTTCGGTGAGGTGAGGGCCTTCCACGCCACCATCCAGAACATCGAGTGCGCCGTCATCCTCCCGTCGCGCTCGCACTACAGCGACATCATGGAGGTCCTGTGCAAGTACAACCTCCGGAGGACGCTGGGGCTGCACGACGGGGACGTGGTGGAGATACAGATCAAGGTGGAGTAGTCAGAACCTCTTGCTCACGTGGTCGAGGACGGAGCGGAATATGATGTGGCCGTCCCCCGGAGCGTCCGGCTTTCCCCCAGTGCGGGTCCAGTCGGGGTGCTGGTAGCGGAACATGGCCCTCTCGGGATGAGGCATCATGCCCAGCACGTTGCCCTCAGGGTTGCATATGCCGGCGATGTTGCCTATGGCCCCGCTGGGGCACCACGGGTATCCCGCGTAGTCGCCGTTGGGGTCGACGTAGCGGAACACCACCTGGTCGTTCTCCTCCAGACGCATCAGGAACTCCCTCTCGCTCTCCGACGGGAACCGGAGGTTGCCCTCCGCGTGGGCCACAGGGATGGTGACGATCTCACCGCGGGGGAGCAGGGAGGTGAACACGCACTTGCCGTGGTTCTCGTGCTTCAGGTAAGAGGGGCGGCACTCGAAGCGACCCGAGACGTTCGTGTACAGCGCTGCCTGAGGGGCCTCGCTCATGATCTCGTCGAACGAAGGCAGCACACCTAGCTCCACGAGTATCTGGAAGCCGTTGCATATGCCCAGCACCGGCCGCCCTGAGGCGATGAAGTTCTCCAGGTCGGCGGCGAGGTGGCTCTTCATGCGGGCGGCGAAGATGGCCCCGGCGCGAACGTAGTCCCCCGCCGAGAACCCGCCGGGGAGCATGAGCACCTGGTACTCGTCCAGGTCCCGGCGAAGCTCTCGGGGGGCTCGCCCGATGAGCTGCTTCAGGTGCACCTTCTCGGGGTCCGCCCCCAGGACCTTGAAGGCGTCGTAAGCCTCCTGCTCGCAGTTGGTGCCCTCGATGCGGAGAATGCAGACCTTGATCTCTTCGACCTTCATGACATCACCCCAGCGACCTCCATAGAGGTTCGGACCACGCCCTTCTCATGGCCTGGATCTTCAGGTCCACGGCCGCTCCCTTGTCCATGATGGTCATCCTGCTTCGGCCAACGCTCCCGATGCGGAAGGCCTGCTCCTCGGCGAGCGCCTCGAACTCCCCGGCCTTGGAGAGCTCCACCTCCACGACGAAGCGGGAGTTGGTCTCGGAGAAGAGCTTCACCGCCGTGGGAAGGTCCCCCAGGGCGCCGAGGTCCCCCTCGAACCCCAGGTCCCCGCCCAGGCACATCTCCGCCAGCGTTATCGCCAGTCCGCCGTCGGAGCAGTCGTGGCAGCTGCGTATGAGGCCCTTGGACATGGCTTTCAGCAGGAGGTCCATCCTGGAGCGCAGCGCCGACGCGTCCACCGCGGGCACGGAGCCTCCGCTGCCGCCGTAGCGGCGGTACAGGGCGGAGGCGCCCATCTCCTCCCGGGTCTCACCTATCACATACACGGGGTTCCTCTCCACCTTGAAGTCGGTGGTGACGCACTTCCTGATGTCCTCGACGATGCCCACCCCCAGCACCGTGGGCGTGGGCAGCGCCGGGCCCTGGGCGGTCTCATTGTAGAACGACACGTTGCCGGACGGGACCGCAAGATCAAGGTCCCTGGCCATCTCCCCGATGCCCCGTACCGCCTCCTTGAACTCGAACAGGCGCTCCGGTTTCTCCGGATTCCCGAAGTTGAGGCAGTCGGTGAGCGCGTGCGGTCGCCCGCCGACGGCGATGATGTTGCGGCAAGACTCGTCCACCGCGCTCCTCCCACCGTTGTAGGGGTCCTGGGACGTGAACCAGGGGTTGACCCCGATGGCGATGGCCAGGCCGCGGAAGGAGTCGGTTCGAGGCTTGAGCACCGTAGCGTCCGCGGGCCCGTGGAGGCCGGGCTTGCCCTGGAGGGGCTTGATCACTGTCGACGCCCGCACCTCGTGGTCGTACTGCATGATGGCCCAGTCCTTGCAGGCGATGTTGGGGTCGGCCAGCGTTGACAGTATTACCGAGTTCCAGCTCTCCGGTAGCTGCGGCTCCTTGAAGGGTCGAAGGGCGCTGCCGTTGGAGGACGCCGTCGGCCGGCAGTACTCCGGACCCTTGGTGAGGAAGTCCAGGTCGAGGTCGAAGACCTCCTCCCCCTGGAAGATGAGCCTCACCTTCTGCTCCTTCACCACCTCGCCGATGACCGTGGCCGGAACGTCCCACAGGTCGAAGACCTCTAGTATGCTCTCGACGTTCTCTTTGGGAGAGGCGAGCATCATCCTCTCCTGGGACTCGGACACCCAGATCTCCCACGGTGCCAGACCCGCCTCCTTCAGCGGGACCTTGTCCAGCTGCACCACGGCCCCGCAACCTCCGGCCAGGGCGATCTCGCCTACCACGCATGACAGGCCGCCCCCGCCGAGGTCCTTGATGCCGCTGACCAGCCCCCTCTCGTTGACCTCGAGGCACGCGTGGATCGTGGGCTCCTTGGTTATGGGGTCGCCTAGCTGCACCGCCCCCCGGGACTCGTCCTCGGAGCGCGAGCTAAGCTCCGCGGACGCGAAGGTCACGCCGTGTATGCCGTCACGGCCGGTGCGGCCGCCGACCAGGATCAGAACGTCACCGACGCCCCTCACTGCGTTGTTGAGCAGCTTGTCCTTCCGCAGGAAGCCGATGCAGCCGACGTTCACCAGGCAGTTGCCGGTGTAGGACGGATCGAAGAACATGCCCCCTGCGACGGTGGGGATGCCGATGCGGTTCCCGTAATCGCGTATCCCCGCGACCACACCTTGGGCGAGGTACTTGGGCAGCTTCACGCCCTGGGGCACGCTCATGAGGTCGAGGGGGCCGAAGAACAGAGGGTCCACCAGGGCGATGGGCTGGGCGCCCATGGCCAGCACGTCTCTCACGATGCCGCCTATGCCCGTGGCCGCACCGCCGTACGGCTCGATGGCCGAGGGATGGTTGTGGCTCTCGACCCTGAGCGCGTACGCGTGCTCGTCATCGAAGGCCATCACCCCCGCGTCCCCCTTGGCCAGGACATCCGGGTGCTTAATACCGAAGATATGCTCGCGCAGGAAGCACTTGGAGGATTTGTAGCAGCAGTGCTCGCTCCACGCCTGGGCGATGGACTGGAGCTCGACGTCAGTAGGCAGCCGCCCCCGGGCCTTGAAGTATGCCTTTACCGCATCCAGCTCCTCCAGGCTTAGGTTGAGCCCCATGGTCTTGGACATCTCCCGCAGCTCGTCAGGGGACGCCGAGAACAGGTCCACCTCGTACAGCGGGAAGGGCACGGCCCTTTTCCTGGTCAACTCCCTGCTGGCCATACCATCCCTCACTTCAGCTGGACCCTAAAGGTCTGGATCACGGGGTTGGCCAGGAGCTTGCGGGACATCTCTTCGCAGACCGCCGCGGCCTCGGAGGCAGGGACGTCCAGGTCCATCTCGAATACCTTGACCGTCCTGACGCTCCTGATGCCCTTGAAGCCAAGCAGCTCCAAGGCCTTCTTGGTGTTCTCGCCCTCAGGGTCCGCGACCCCATGCTTGAGCTCTATCCTGATCTCGGCCGTCACCATGGTCAGCACCGATTCCGAATTGAGGTCCAATACTTAACTATATGCTGGATGAGGGAAGAAAAAGTGGGGGACGGGCGCCCCCGTCCAGCATCCTCCGCGGTGCCTAAGGCAAGGCGGTTATGATGAGGCTCCAGTTCATCATGGCCATGAGCGGCAGGTCCTGGTCCGACGACGCGCATGAGGCGACCGCGTTCTGGAACACGATCCTCATGGGGTTCAGCTGCCGGGGCTGAGGCTCCAGGGCGATATCCGGGTCGTTCTGGATCACCAGGCGCATGCTGTCGAGGTTCCCGAAGAAGTACTCCTTGTACGCCTCCCGCTCCTCGTCTGTAGCCTGGTCTGCGGGTATCCAGTCGACGGTGTCGGCGGCGGTGACATCGACCGGCACCCAGCCGTACTCAGGCAGGAAGAACTCGGCCCAGAAGTGGGTACCGGTCCCTCCCCCGAAGGACTGGTAGCCTCCGCAGGAGCGTGCCGGTATACCCAGGGAGCGTAGCAGGGCGCAGTAGTACTGCGACTGGGCCCCGCAGTCCCCGTAGCGGTGCATGCGAACGTACTCCGACTCGCCTATGCCCAGCGCATCTATCGTGAGGTGCGGCGTGTAGCTGTAGGTGATGTTGCCGATCACGTAGTCGTACAGGAGCTTGGCCTTCAGGTAGGGATTGGTCTCGTTTCCCACCACCTGCTGGGCCTCGGCGGTTATCTCCGGCGTGATTCTGATGCTCTCCTGGGAGGTCGTGTACCTGATGTAGTCATCCGAGGTCCTGTTGTAATCGCCCAGTGACGAGGGGTCGACATCGAAGTGCTTCTGGTACACGGCGTAGGAGTAGGTCACGTCGATGGCAAGGTCCTCAGTGAGGTTCTCCAGGGGGACCTCCATGTATATCTGCCCCAGGTCGCCGTCCGTGGATATGGTCCTTACCCATTCCTCCGGTTCCGCGGAGACCACCGTTACATTGACCTGGCTGGCCGTCCCGATGGGGGCCGGGAGCCACACCGAGAGGGTGCCGGTGGAGGGCAGCTCGGAGCGGGGGATGGTCAGCGTGCCGTCCGCGATGTAGCTCCTGGGGCTGAAGTAGGTCCCGGAACGATCGGCATCAAGGTCCAGGACCTCGTCCATCATGCCCTTGAACATGTCCGGTTCATCCTTGTCCAGCCACTGGTGGAGCAGTGTCAGGTTGCGGAAGGCGATGTTCTCGGCAATTCCGCCGTAGTACAGCTCCACGCCGTCAGATGTGATCTTCTCGATGCTGGAGCTGTTGAGCCAGGAGCTGCGCTCGCTCTCCGGGACCCAAGTGAAGGTATCGGCAAGGAGCTCCTCCGCCTGCTCCCTGGTCAGACTGTACTCGAAAAGCACCCGGTCGCAGCGGAACTTCATGTTCTGCGCCTCTGAGGCAGCATCGTCGTTCCCGGACCTCAAGAAGCCCTGGTACGAGCGTGCGAACAGGTCCGAGGCCGCGCCGTAGTTGGAGGCCTGGAACTCGACCATCCCGTTGTCGAATAGCTGCCTGGCCGTGAGATCAGGCCTTTCGGTGTTGATGGCCAGCACTGCGCCCATACCGGATATGAGTACCGCGGCGGCGATGACCATGGATACTGTGCGGGAGGAGTTTGAGGAGCTCATGGCATTGGGACCAAGGTCATTTTATTTCCAGGTTTGTGCCTGAATATCCTTTCCGATCACAGAGCCCGGCCGTATACGGGTATGGCCTGGGCGATGCCGGACAGGATGAAGTTCACCGCCACTGCCGCCAGGAGCAGGCCCATTATGCGGGAGAAGGCCATGGCCCCGGACTTGCCCATGAGGTTGTAGATCATGCCGGATTCCTTCAGGACAACGTAGGAGATGGCCACCGTGAGGATGATGGCCAGTCCAATGGCCAGGAAATAGAGGTAGGAATCCGGGTAGGTCGAGTGTTCGGAGACCAGTATCATCACCGTGGTGATGGCTCCGGGGCCCGCGAACATCGGTATGCCCAAGGGCACGATGCCCACAGACTCCTGTTGCAGCGCCTCATCATGCTCCTCCTGCGTTATCTTGATCTTGGACTTCTGACCCTGCAGCATGGAGAAGGCGATGGAGAACAGCAGCACGCCC
>MVRB01000164.1 GCA_002067635.1 Methanomassiliicoccales archaeon PtaU1.Bin030
TAACACCTTCACCACTGCCCAGCGTCAGCCTGTGGAGCGCCGGCGGGGCCGGAGCTTCGCCGATCTCGAGATGGTAGGGGGCATGTATGACGATGGGGAGGATGAGCCCCGACCCATGCGAACGGCGAGGAGGGCGATGATGATAGAGGACAACGAAGAGGCGCCCATTACCCTTAGGGAACGTAAGGCCTTGAGGGAGCGCGCTCAGTCCATGGCCGAGGAGCAGAGGGGAGTTGAGAAGAGGGTCGCCAGGCGGTCCTCGGAGGACAGTCGCCCGCCGCGAAAATCCAACAGCGGCGCACGCGACTGGGAGTTCATTTGAGACCGAACGCCCTGCTCAAAAGGCTAGCGCAGAACCCTTTTATATGAGCATAATTTACAGCACCCTGGCGAGTTAAAGATGTTCTGTCCAAAGTGCGGCGGTCTGCTGCGGGCCAAAGAAGGCTGCAAGGGCGAGTTCGTGTGTCCTAACCCCAAGTGCGAGTTCGAGCAGAGCGCCAAGGACCTAAGCAAGACGGCCCACGCCAAGACGATCATTGGTAAGAACAAGAAGGAGGTCGAGGACTGTCCAGTTGTCGATGGTATCGAGGGGACGATGCCCAAGACCAACGTGCCTTGCCCTAAATGCAACCACAACGAGGCCTATTGGTACCTCCGTCAGACCAGGAAGTCCGATGAGCCGGAGACCACCTTCCTCAGCTGCTGCAAGTGTGGCTATCGATGGCGGAAGTACTGACCCAGTCTGCAATTAAAGCAAGGTTTATCATAGGCGACACGTTTACCTTCAAGACCACGAACAATTGATCGGGGGGAAATGGATGTTTCATGCTAAAATCAAGTCAGAGACCTTGAAAGGCGTCGTCGACGTGGTCTCCACGCTCGTGGACGAGGCCAAGTTCAACATTTTTTCCGATGGGATCGAGCTCAAAGCGGTCGACCCCGCCCATGTGGCCATGGTGGACATGAAGGTGGAGAATTCAGCATTCGAGGAGTTCTCCGCAGACGAGACCGAGCTGGGCATCGACCTGGACAAGATCAAGGAGGTCCTTCGCCTGTCCCGGGCCGGCGACATCATCGAGATGGAGCAGGACGAGGCCAAGAACCGCTTGGTCCTCCGTGTTGGCAACATCACCAGGAGGATGAACCTGGTGGACACGGCGGGCATGAGCGATCCAAAGGTGCCGAACCTTAACCTCCCGGCAAAGCTCTCGGTAACGTCCGATGAGCTGCAGAAGGGCATAAGGGCCGCGGAATCCGTGTCCGACCACATCGCCCTCAACGCCACCCCCGATGGTTTCGAGATGTACTCCGAAGGGGACACCGACTCGGTTAGCCTGAAGCTCCCCAAGGACCTGCTGATATCCCTGGAGGTGACGGAAAAGGTGAAGAGCCTGTTCCCCCTCGACTACTTCTCCAACATGGTACGCTCTATTCCAGCCGGTTCCGTGGTCACCATAAACCTGGGGAGCGACTTCCCGGTGAAACTGGAGTTCCAGATCGCGGACAAGCGCGGCAACGTGAACTACCTGCTGGCCCCTCGTATAGAGAGCGATTGAGGGAGCAGCAAACCATTTACCCATAACTTGTTAAGTTCTCCTTTATTTCATCCCACGACCATCACATAAGCGTCTGGCCTAACATGTGGTATCTACAAAAGTTTTTTAATCAATGCCATATTATGACAAATCCCCATCCTGAGGTGCCCTAATTGACATTATATGATGAACGGACCATCCAGATGTTGGAGGCCAAAGCGAATATCCTCCGCCGCCACGTCATCAAGATGACCTACGCCGCTCAGTCCGGTCATCCTGGGGGGTCCCTCTCTTATGCTGACATCATCACCGCTCTTTTCTTCAAGGTCATGCGCTTCCGTCCCCAGGAACCCATGTGGGAGGACCGCGACAAGTTCGTCCTCTCCAAGGGCCACGCCGCGCCCGTGTACTACGCGGCCCTGGCGGAGGCGGGGTACTTTCCTGTGGAGGACCTCCTCTCCTTACGCAAGCTCGGCTCCTACCTCCAAGGACACCCCTGCCGGATGAAGACCCCTGGAGTGGAGATATCCACCGGGTCCTTGGGCCAGGGCCTAAGCGTTGCCAACGGGATGGGATTGGCCGCAAAGCTGGACCGACGTTCGTCGCGCATCTACTGCCTCCTCGGGGATGGGGAGCTTCAGGAGGGACAGAACTGGGAGGCGGCGATGCTGGCATCGCATTACAAGCTGGACAACGTCACCGCCTTCGTGGACCGCAACAAGATGCAGATCGACGGGCCCACCGAGCAGGTCATGTCCCTGGAGCCTCTGGTCGACAAGTGGAAGGCCTTTGGATGGAACGTCATAGAGATCAACGGGCATGACATGAGGCAGATACTGGACGCATGCGAGAAGGCCGCAGGGGTCATGGGCCGCCCGACGATAATCATCGCCCACACCATCAAGGGGAAGGGCGTGTCCTTCATGGAGGGAGCGGTGGCATTCCATGGGAAGGCGCCGAACGCTGAGGAGTATCGCATCGCCCTTCGCGAGCTGGGGGAGAACATATGAAGTGGGTGTACACCAGCCAGAGGAAGGAGTACGCCAACGCTCTCCTGGACATAGGACAGAAGCGCACCGATGTTGTGGTATTGGATGCGGACCTGTCATCATCCACCAGGACCTCGGAGTTCGCGAAAAAGTTCCCTGAGCGTTTCTTCAACGTGGGCATCGCGGAGCAGAACCTTATGGGGACCGCAGCTGGCCTTGCCGTCTCCGGCAAGACCGTGTTTGCCTCCACCTTCGCCGTCTTCGCCACCGGCCGATGCTGGGACCAGATCCGTCAGTCCATCGCCTATCCCAACTCCAACGTGAAGATAGTTGCCACGCATGCGGGAATTACCGTGGGGGGTGATGGAGCCTCGCATCAGGCCCTGGAGGACATAGCCCTGATGAGGACCTTGCCTAACATGTACGTTATCGTCCCCGCCGACGGAGTGGAGGCGTACAAGGCGGTGAAGGCCGTGGCCGAGCATGTCGGCCCTTGCTATGTGCGCCTGGGTAGATCGGACGTGCCCATGGTGACCACGGTCGACTCACCGTTCGAGATCGGCAAGGCCACCATAATCCGAGAGGGTTCCGATGTCTCGCTTGTAAGCTGCGGACAGATGGTGGCGGTCTGCCTGGACGCTGCCGAGTCGCTGCAGGAGAAGGGCATTTCCGCCGAGGTGGTCAACATGTCCACGATCAAGCCCCTGGACGCTCAGACCCTCCTTCGCTCGGTGCGCAAGACCGGGTGCGTGGTCACCGCAGAGGAACACTCCATAAGGTCGGGCCTGGGAAGCGCGGTGGCATGCGTCCTGGCCCAGCAGTATCCCGCTCCCATGAGGATGGTGGGAACGCCGGACTGCTTCGGCGAGTCGGGGGAGAGCACGGAGCTTATGTGCCGTTACGGTCTCACCGCCGAAGAGGTCACCTCCTCTGCCGAGGAGGTAATCAGGAGAAAGAGAACATGAAGATATTCATCGACACTGCTAATCTGGACAAGATAAGGGAGGTAAACAGCTGGGGCATACTTGACGGCGTTACCACCAACCCCAGCCTGGTGGCCAAGGAGAACACCGACTTCGAGACCCTGGTCATGGAGATATGCAAGATAGTGGACGGGCCCATAAGCGCGGAGGTCATGAGCGTCAAGGCGGCTGATATGGTCGCAGAGGCCCGGAAGCTGGCCAAGATACATCCCAACATCGTGATCAAGGTTCCCATGACGGAGGAGGGGCTGAAGGCCACCTGCACCCTGGCGTCGGAGGACATCAAGGTCAACATGACCCTCGTCTTCTCCGCTGCACAGGCCCTGCTGGCCGCCAAGGCCGGGGCCAGGTACGTTTCCCCGTTCGTGGGACGCCTGGACGATGTAGGACAGGACGGAATGAAGCTGATAGCGGAGATCATGAACGTACTCGACAACTACGACTTTGAAACCGAGGTCATCGTCGCATCCGTGAGAGACCCCATCCACGTCGTGGAGGCGGCCCAGCTGGGGGCCCATATCGCTACCATACCTTACGATGTGCTCAAAAAGATGTTCATGCACCCCCTGACCGACGTGGGCATCAAGCGCTTCCAGGACGATTGGGCAAAGGTGCCCAAGAAGTGATCGGGGCCTCCCCCGTCCTTCTTTCGTAAATAGGATTTTTATAACTAGCCTTCGTTCAGAGAGCCGTGGATGCTGAGGTTGTCATCATCGGCGGAGGGCCGGTGGGGAGCACGTTCGCAGCACAGACCGCCTCTCTGACCACGGTGGTGGTGGAGGAGCACGAGCAGATCGGCGCTCCCGTTCAATGCACCGGACTGGTACACCCGCGGGTAGTGGAGATGGCACAGGCGCAGTCATCGGTGCTGAACAGCATTAGCGGTTTCCGTCTCACCTTCCCCGGTGGTAGGACCATGGAGGTGAGGTCCAACGAGACCAAGGCCGTGGTCATCGACCGTGGAAAGTTCGACCGCCACTGCTGCGAGAGGGCGGAGCTGGAAGGGGCGGACATCCTCACCGGAAGGGAGTTCGTGGGATTCCGGCGCGAGGGTCGTAAACTGGCTCTCACCCTTAACGGGCCCGACGGGTTGGAGACCATGACCACGGACCTTCTGGTGGGCGCGGACGGCTACAAGTCCCGCGTGGGCGAGCAGGCGGGCCTGGGCACTGCCAAGGAGCACATCCGCGGTGTGCAGGTAGAACTGGACATGCGCATGGAGGAGCAGTCCCTGGTGGAGATCCTGGTCGGTAAGAACGTGGCCCCCGGGTTCTTTGCATGGATCTTGCCCTGCGGCGATGTGACCAGGGTGGGGTTAGGCGTCTCCCAGGACGGTGAGGCTCCGGTCCACTACCTGAACGCTCTGCTGAAGAAGCGGGGGCTGGACAAGGTAGGGCGCAAGAACATCATCTCCGGGATCATACCCATCGGGCCTCCGCGGAAGACCTACGCTGATAATGTCCTTATCGTCGGTGACGCCGCGGCCCAGGCCAAGCCTGTCTCCGGAGGGGGCATCTACACAGGCATGCGGGCCGCGAAGTGGGCAGCCCTCACCGCAGTGGACGCCGTGGAGGAGGGGGATCTCAGCGCCAAGAGGCTTTCCGAGTACGATGACCGCTGGCGATCGGACATCGGGAGGGAGCTGGACAGGGGCCTCATGATCCGCAAGGTCTTCACCAATCTCACCGACAAGAAGCTGGACGATGTGGGGAGGATGCTCGACCGGGATGATGCCAAGGAGGTTCTGGCCACCGGTGACATTGACTACCCGTCGAAGCTGGCATCGCCCCTTCTGAAGGCCGTACCGTCACTGATCAAGTTCTCCCCTCAGCTCATCGGCTCCCTCATCAGGAAAGAGCAAAGAGTGATATAATCCGGACTTTTCATCACCATCATGCTCCTCGCCAAGGTTCCCAGCGACCGTGCTGAAGCCGTACGCAAGGTGCTGTTCCGCAAGGGCCTGGGCCGCAAGGACCGCCGTATCCTCAGGGAGGGCGGGTTCATCTTCATTCCCCTGCGTGCGGAGCCCCCCGCCGAGCTGGTGGTGGAGCTGGGGCTGGAGCTGGTGGAGGGGGAGACCTTGGAGAAGAGCTGCTACCGCCCGCCCCATGAGGTCATCGTGGAGAGGGCGGACGTCCCCGCCCATCTGAAGGGTCTGATCCCTCACCACTGGGAGATGCTTGGGGATGTACTTGTCCTCCGCCTCCCGGAGGAGCTGGTGCCCTACCGGGAGAGCCTGGCCGCCACCTACGCCAACGTACTGGGGGCGAGGACGGTGCTTCGGGAGCGTGCCCACATCGAGGGAGTGTACCGCATCCCCGACATGGAGGTCCTGTGGGGGGAAGGGACGGAGACCGTCCACCTAGAGAACGGGATCCTGTACAAGCTCGATGCCGCCCGCCTGATGTTCTCCTCCGGTAACATCGACGAGAAGCTGCGCATGGCCGCCCTTGATTGCCGGGGCGAGATCGTTGTGGACATGTTCGCGGGGATAGGTTACTTCACCCTGCCCCTGGCCCTGCACGCCCGGGCGGCCAGGGTGATCTCCTGCGAGATAAACCCTCTGGCATTCCACTATCTGTGCGAGAACGTCCGCCTCAACGGGCTGGAGAACGTGGTGGAGCCTGTACTGGGCGACAACCGGGACCTGCAAGGTGAGGGCATTGCGGACAGGGTGGTCATGGGTTACGTGCGAACCACAGCGCAGCACCTGCGCACCGCCTTCCGCCTGGTGCGAAAGGGAGGGACCGTTCACTACCAGGACACTTTTCCCCTGGAGGTGTTCCCCGAGAAGGCATTGGATAACCTGGCCTCGGCGGCAGATGGCCGCACCTACGAGGTTCGCCTCATGAAGGAGGTCAAGTCGTACTCCCCCGGC
>MVRB01000165.1 GCA_002067635.1 Methanomassiliicoccales archaeon PtaU1.Bin030
TTCCACGTCCTGGACCAGCGTCCCCATCGATTCCCCGGCGGTCAGCTCGGTGGTCCACTGGGCAAAATCGTTCCAGGTGGAGACGAACTCGTTCTCCCGCCCCGGTTTGATCGTCCAGGCCCCGATCGAGTAGTACTTCCCCTTCGTGAGGGACCTCACCATAGACGCCTCCATCATATTCTCACCTAGAGGTCGGTTGAGAGCTGGCCGGTAATATTTTTATGTAATTTTGTTTAGTAAAAGACCGATGGGGGCGATCGTTGGTACTTCGATCTCCTCGAGGCTCTGGAACAATCATAGTGCTATCTGTTTTAAAAGGTGTTAAACCTTTGCGGTCTCTGGACGGGGTCCATGGCCAATAGGTTAAGCAGACCCCCATCACCAATCATCAATATTTGAAGGACACTGTAAAACATGCCGACCTGAGTAAAGATGAGGCCTGTTGAGCCTCAATGGTCCATGCTTTCGCATCATGGAACAGCCCCCCATTCGTGGGGTAGGCTAGGCTCGATCGGCCACCGAGCCACCGATTGTGAATAGGATGCTGTCCGAAGACCCGTACATTCATGTTCCATGGTGCGTTTTCTGTTCGAGCATCATGAAGAAGGACCTTCCGAGTGAGGTGGAGGAACGGTTGAGGCAGATAGAGAACGCCCCATATGCCATCGCCTTGAAGATGGAGACAGTGTCCGTTGGCAACGGTGAGGCCGTTGTGCGTATGCCCATAAAGGGGATGACCAACGCACTGGGCAACGGTCATGGAGGGGCGGTGTACTCGGTGGCAGACCAGGCCTTCGCGCTAGCGGCCAACAGCGACGGTGACCCTCAGGTGGCACTTACTGTGAGCATAAGCTACCTGAAGCCAGCCCGGGGGGACCTCGTGGCCAGGGCCCGCAAGGTGGGCGAGAGCAGGACCACCGGAGTTTACGAGGTCCTGGTACACGACAGCGAGCAGCTGGTAGCTATCTTCCAGGGCATTGGGTACAGGCTCCGTAAGAGGGAGAGCAAGTGAACGTCAGATGTCCCCACTCTTGTTCGGAAGCCTAGGCTCGTAACGCCTCACAGGGCGGAACAGATTATCGTTCTCCTTGGAGATGATCGCACCCCCCTGGACCAGCCTGGTGATGGAATCCCTGATCTCGTCGGCGGTCACCTTGCGCCGTAGCGCCTTCTTCAGGCCGGAGAAGGAAACGTAGTCCAACCCAACCTCGTTCACGCCGCGGTGGATCTCCCGCAGGACCTCCATATCATGGGGCCCCTGCCTCTCATGGCCGTAAGCGGTCCTGTACTCGTCCCCCACCCTTGAGGAGCCTCCGGGGCGCACATAGTTGAGGCGGAGGTCCGCGAAGAACCGGTACAGCTCGCGGAACCACTTCCGGCTCTGGGACAGCATGTCCTCGTCCAGGTGGTCCCTTCTGTACAGCCGGCATAGGGCCATGGCGATCTTGGCCAGGGCATCCTGGTCAAAGCTGATGTTATAGCCTGCTAGGGAGGGGTCCGACTCCTCGAGTATGGACCCCATCATGTTCTCGATCTGCATCAGCATGGGCTCGCTGACCACCGGTCGCAGGGCCAGGCCGTACAGCTGGAACTCCAGGATGTCGGGGTCGGGGTCCCTGCTCACTGGTCGGTAGGAGGCATTATATATGATGGTGGGGACATGCTGCGGCAGAGGGTGATGCGATGGGTCCACCATCTTCAGATAGTTGTACGAAGCCTCCTCGACCTCCCCGGCCACCACCCTCCTGCGCAGGGAGGTCAGGTCCGCAGGCGTGGACAGGAAGTCCATCTCATAGCGGGGATGTGGCCGCGTGAACTCGAGTGGGAGGTTGATCTCGATGGAGCGGCGCAGGTCATCGAGCGCCTTCGACGCTCCCGAGAGATCGAACGATTGGGAGCCTATGCCGCCCGGTCCCATCGCTGTCCGCGGGCAGGAGAGGAGCTGCAGGGCGATGGACTTGTCCAGGTGGTCCTCCTCCCCGTCCTTCCAGTTCATGACCACGCGGTGCAGGAAATCGTCGGTGTCCAAGTAAGGGCGGGGCATAGGAAGCGGAAGAACGCGGGCGCTCTGGACCTCGTAGACCCTCTCATAATCGTCTGCCAACGCCGAGCCCCTGGCCAGGGAACGCACGTTATGACGCGGGCGCTCCACGACCAGCTCCACCAGTTCCTCCTCGTCGAGTACGACGTCCTCCGGCAACAGATAGGTCCTGGTGGGGTCAGGGGGAAGGAAAGGGCTCTTTCTGAGCTGGACCTGGCGTCGTCCCACGTATCGGACCCACCCCGCGTGCTCCGAGGCGGCGAGGACCTCCCTCTCGAACCCTGCCCAGGGGCCGATCGTCCGGCCCTTCAAGGACACCTGCGCCATGCTACCGTTATTTCCCACAAGCCCTTATAACGATTGGCAGGGCCCTTGGTTCGGTCAACGAACCATGGCTCCGGCGAGAGCATTTTTTGAATCGACGGACGAGCGATCGTGCGAGCGGAGATCGGGACCATCTGGGCGGAACATGGGACCATTTTTTATTAATCATATAGATGCATCAGCGATGAGGTTTGAAGCATGTACGCACCGATCACCTGGGACCTATCACAGCTTATCACCGACACCGACACCGATGCCATCATAGCTGGATTGGAGAAACTGGTAGCGGAAACCCGCCAGTTCAGGGAAAGCTACCAAGGCAAGATAGCTGGCCTTGACCCAAAAGGTCTCCTGAGGTTCCTGGAGGAGAGGGATGCGCTGTACGTACGGCACGAGGGGAACATCTTGTTCTGCCAGCTGTCGTACTCCGCCGATTCCACGGACCCGGTATCCAAGAGGCTCAACGAT
>MVRB01000166.1 GCA_002067635.1 Methanomassiliicoccales archaeon PtaU1.Bin030
TCATGTGCTTCCCGTTCAAGAACAGCTCTGGCAAGGTGAGACCTCCTTTGATCGCATCATCCGCTAGAGAGACCCTGGAAGTGGATGACCGCTCCAGTGATGCTGCATAAGGGAGAGCTCATGACCGTTCTCACATCTTCTGGTACTGTGAGCGCGTCTTCATCGTCAACCAGCTTCCTTCTCCCTCCCTTCTTCATTTTCCTAACCTTTCGCCTGATCCTTTTTATGACCGATCGGGGAGGGCCACATTTCATGGCCTTATCACAAGCATCCAGTTGTGCGCCCCGATCGGTCGAGGGCGGGTGGTTTTTTCGGTAGTTCTGACCTGTGAGGACGGACCCCGCAACCTCTGATGATTTGATTGCAGGAATTAGTTAATAAATATTTCTAGGATAATAAATTACGATATATTTTTTTTAGAGATCGAACGATAGTTCATTATGAAATGGGGTATAGGCGGACGGGGCCAGCACATCAAATGGTCGCTTCAAGAACGGCAGACCCCTCAGAGTTGATAAGAGGTGGAGGTGGTCATGGTCCCATTCGTAAAAGATAAAGCATGAGGGTTACCTTTTTATCATGGTTATGGCGTTTGGAGAGATGACCTGGACCGAGCACGCCTAGTTTTCGATGGCTCGTCCCTCTGGAGCAAGGGGCGGATAGGGTTCGGATCGTCATTATGAGCGGAGAGATATGAGGGAAGCGACTTCAGGGAGAAATACCAGCAAATGAGCGGGGATGTCAGGGTCGTTGTCGATATGGCCCTCCTGCTGGGGCTTTCAGGGGTCCTGTCCATCATCTTCGTCAAGCTGAAGATGCCACCCATCCTTGGTTATCTGGGAGCGGGTATTGTTCTCGGCCCGTCCATGCTCCCTGAGCTGTGGGTGGAAGGTAACACCGTAGCCCTGCTGTCCAACATCGGCATCGTTCTGCTCATGTTCTACATAGGCCTGGAGACGGACGTCCGCAAGCTCAAGGCCTCCGGATCTAAGCTGCTGTTCGTTGTCTGCCTGCAGATGCCCCTGGTGGTGGCGGCCGGCTATCTCACCGGAATCCTGCTGGGCCTGAACACGGTCCAGTCCATCTTCCTAGGAGCTATAATCTCTGGAACGAGCACGGCGGTGGTGGTTGGGGTCCTTCACGAGTCCCGCCACATCGACAAGGATATGGCCAGGACCATAGTGAACATCACCATATTCGAGGATGTGGGCCAGGTCATCATCCTGACAATGGCCTCGCCACTCCTGGCCGGTGACTCCCCCGCCCTGGGATCCACCTTCAACATGATCCTAGGGCTTATTCTCTTCATAAGCCTGGCTATAGTCTTCGGTACGGTATTTGTCCCACGCCTGCTGAACTTCATCGGGGGAAGGTTCTCTTCCGAGATCCTGCTGATCGTGGCCGTGGGACTTTGCTTCTCCTTGGCCGCAATATCCGCCGAGATGGGGCTGTCCATTGCCATCGGGGCGTTCATCATGGGCATGATGATATCCATCTCCAAATACAGCCGGAGGCTTATGACGGAGGTGGAGCCGTTGAAGGATCTTTTCATGGCGGTCTTCTTCATCTCCATCGGTCTGCAGATCAGCCCCCTGCATATCTGGGAGAACATCGTGCTCGCAGCCATCATCGCAGCGGTGTTCATCGTAAGCAAGATCACGACCGTGTGGCTGGGCTGCTACCTGGTCAACATGACCGCGAAGGACAGCCTCTTGATCGCCACCAGCCTCATCGCCATGGGGGAGTTCGCTTTCATCATCGCCAAGGCGGCCTTCGATGCAGGGGTGGTGAACGAGGGCTTTTATTCAGCGGTCATTGGCGCCGCTCTGATCACCATGATGGTCATGCCAATAATGACCAAACGCCAGCCGAAGATGTTCGATCATATCTCAAAGCTCCTACCTGAGAGGGTCCGTTGCAGCCTCGCCCGTATAGATGATGTCCATACGGCCGTGGCCATGAAGAACTCGCGGACCCCGAACGCGGCTAGAGCGGAGATAAAGAAGCTCATATCGCTCATCTTCGTGGACATACTGATCGCATTGATGGTAATGATCTTCTTCACGAACCTCGAACGTTTCTCCGCACGGCTCTTTGACGCCCTGTCCGGCCTCCTTCTGCTTCCGAGCGAGCTGCTGATGCTCATTCTCATCATCGTAATGGCCCCCATCGTGTACAACATGTACTCCAACGTACGGGCTATCGCGCGAGTGCTCACCAAGCAGGTAATGGAGTCGTCCAGAGGTTCCTGGATGAACGAGAGGGGCGTCTATCTCATGTTCGCCAACCTTGGGACCATAGCCCTGGTCCTCATCCTGCTGTTGATCCTACTACCCTTCATCCCTCAGGTGGTCTTCAGGCCAGTGGGCGTGGCGCTGGTCGGCCTTGGTGCTATCCTCATACTATACCTCTCCTGGGACACCGTAAAGCGGGCCTACGATCGGTTCTGTAAGTTCATGGCCTCAGAACCGGAGAGGGAGGAGAAGGAGAATCCATAGAAGGCTGCTACGATTTTCGTATCCTGTCTAACGTTTGTTCACAACGCTGACCGAGTTAGAACTGTTGCCGATCGGGATCCCTGGAGACATCTATTATATCGTTGTCCACCAATCTGGTGCCGGTAGGGGAGAGTCAGCCACGATAAGAGCATTGCTGGTTAACGACGACCAGGTGGAGTTGGAGACCATCGCTGGTCAGTTGTCCGCGGATGGTGATATCTCTGTCGATATCGCCCTGTCGGGGGAGGCCGCATTGGAGAAGCTCGCCAATGCCAAGTTCGATGCGGTCATCAGCGACTACATGGCGCCGCCGGCCATGAACGGGATAGATCTCCTGAGGAACGCCCGGGCCAGAGGGTACATGGGCCTGTTCCTCCTGTTCACGGACAAGTGCGATGAGGCGCTGGCCCTGGACGCCATCCTCAACGGAGCTGACCATTTTCTGCCCAAGTGCGATGGCTCGAGAAAGGATGTAGCCCTGATCCGATCGCTCCTGTTGAAGAGGGTGCAGCGGTTAGAGGTTGAGGGCAGAAGGCAGGATGCGGAGGCCTATCACTCCCTGCTCATGCGCATACCGGATGGGTTCGCCTACCACCAGATAATCTTAGAGGGCGCGGGTGGAGTACCGACCACCATGATAACCGATGCCAACGATGCGTTCGAAAGGACGTTCCTTCCATCCGAAGAATCGGTGCTGGGGAGGGACATCCGTACCCTTCTCCGCGGCCATGACATGTTCGAGAAGAGGCTGGCCCTGGCCATCGATGGCGTCATCACCAGCGGTACGGAGGCACGTTTCACCGAGAGGTCCGCCGAGCGGGACAAGTGGTTCTCGGTTGGCGTGTACATCACGGAGCCGGGGCACTTTGTTACCATGCTATCCGACGTCACCGCGCTGAAGAGGGCGGAGAGGGACCTGGAGCAGTATAAACGGAAGATGGCGTTCATCGGCTCGCAGGTGCGCCACGACCTGCTAAACCAGCTCACGGCCCTCAATGGTTTTCTTTCCCTGTCCCAGCTGAAGGTGGAGGACAGGTCGGTAAAGGAGTTCCTCAACAAGGCAGGTTCTTCCGGCAACCGCATGCGCAGGATACTGGAGCTCTCGCGTGAGTTCGAGCGTCTGGGCATGTCGCCACCGGTGTGGATCCCGGCAAGATCGGCGGTGGAGAAGGGGCTAGAGCAGGTCCAGGGAGATCGTAGAGCGGTCAGGATAGAGCTTGAGGGCCTGGAGGTCCTTGCGGACCCGAACGTGGACCTGGTGTTCCGGACGCTGGTGGACAATGCATTCCTGCATGGTAAGGCCACCGAGGTCCACATCTATCAGGCCAAGGCTGGAGAGGAGCACAAGATAATCTGCAGGGACAACGGGACCGGGGTCCCGCCTGAGAAGCACAAGCTCCTGTTCGACGATCGCCTCGACCACAGCCTCTTCCTGACGAAGGAGGCCTTGGCGGTGACTGGCATGCGCATCGAGGAGACCTCGCAGGGAGGGGGGGCGTGCTTCGAGATCCTGGTGCCCAAAGGCTGCTACAGGCTCACGCCCAAGCCTCAGAGCTAGTAATGAAGGACGTGTAGCTCAGCACCACACCTCTCATCTTGCGTACAGGCCCTTGATATCACTCGTCCACGGGCTCGAAGGCGGACTTGGGCGCGCCACACATGGGGCATACCCAGTCATCAGGGAGGCTCTCGAAAGAGGTCCCTGGGGGCAGATCTGACAAGGGCTCTCCGACCGCAGGGTCATAGACATAACCGCATACTGTACAACGCCATTTCTTCATCTTCTCTCCGCTCCTTGCAC
>MVRB01000167.1 GCA_002067635.1 Methanomassiliicoccales archaeon PtaU1.Bin030
GCCTTGGAGATAGCCTCCGAGGCGGTGGAGGGAGGGGCGGATTGGATCGAGGCGGGGACCCCGCTCATCAAGTCCGAGGGCGCGGACGCGCTGCGCGAATTGAAGAAGAAGTTCCCGGGGCACGTCATCGTGGCGGACATGAAGACCATGGACGTCGGCTCCTTCGAGGTGGAGATCGCGGCCAAGGCCGGGGCCGACGTCATCAGCGTGCTCGGCCTCGCCGATGACGGCACCGTCCACGAGGCGGTGCTCAGCGCCCGGCAGTACGGCGCCAAGGTGATGGTGGACCTCATCGGCACGGAGGACAAGGTCTCCCGGGCCAGGAGGGCCGAGGAGCTGGGCGCTACGCTGGTGTGCCTGCACGTGGGGATCGATGAGCAGATGAGGGGCGGGGGTGCGCCCGCGGACCTCGTGAGGAGCGTTTCCAGCGCGGTCAGCATACCGGTGGCGGTGGCCGGGGGGATCACCTCGGAAACGGCCCCGGCGCTGCTGGCCGCGGGCGCGTCGGTGATCATCGTGGGTGGCAGCATCATAAAGGCACAGGACGTCACCGGGGCCGCGCGGCGGGTCAAGGAGGCCATGGTCTCCGGCGAGGCTGTTGCCTGCACCACGTCCAAGAAGTACGGGGAGGGGGAGATCGCCCTGGCCCTGTCCAAGGTCTCATCCTGCAATGTCGCCGATGCCATGCACAAGGCCGGGGTGATGAGGAGGATACACCCCCGCATCGACCACGGGGTCAAGATGGTCGGCCGGGCCCTGACGGTGCAGACGTCCAAGGGGGACTGGGCCAAGCCCGTGGAGGCGATCGACCGCGCGGAGGAGGGGGACGTCCTGGTCATCGATGCCGGGGGCTCCGAGATCGCCTGCTTCGGGGAGCTGGCGGCGTGGAGCTGCCGCAGCAAGGGGGTCCGCGGTGTGGTCATCGAGGGCGCGCTGCGGGACGTGGACGCGATCTTCGAGATGCGGTTCCCGGCGTTCTCCCGGTACATCGCGCCAAATGCCGGGGAGCCCAAGGGCTACGGCGGCATCGGGCACGAGATCGTGTGCGGCGAGCAGCTCGTCCGCACCGGGGACTGGATAGTGGGCGACGAGAGCGGGGTGGTGGTCATCCCCCAGGAGAGGGCGGTGGAGATCGCCAACCGCGCGGTGGACGTGGCGGAGAGGGAGGACCGCATCCGCGAGGAGATAAAGCGTGGCGGAACGCTCTCCAAGGTCCAGGAGCTGGAGAAATGGGAGCAGATACGCTGATGAACCTGCACACGCACACGAGGTTCTCCGACGGGGACTTCACGGCGGAGCAGATCATCATCACCGCGGCGGAGCACAACCTAACGCACATCGGCATCACCGACCACCTCATGACGGACAAGTGCCGCTCCATGTCCGCCGGCGACCTAGGCAACTACATCGACGTCCTGCGGGAGCTGCGGCGGAGGCACCGCCACATAGATGTGCTCGCCGGGGTGGAGATCGACACCCGGCCGGACCACTGCGACCTCGAGAACCTGCCCATCGACGATCTTAACCGCCTTGACTACGTGCTGTTCGAGTTCGTGCAGACCAGGGAGGGGACCTCGCTGGAGAACCTGGAGCCGCTTCTGGACGATATCAGCGTCCCCTCCGGTCTGGCCCATAATGACCTGGAGAGGAACTTCGGTCCATGGGGCCCGGAGGCGGTGGCCGACTACCTATCCTCCTTCGACATCTTCGTGGAGGTCAACACCGCGTGGCCGTACAGGCGGGACGGGCTGATGTTCTGGGAGAGGGCCGAGAGGTACTACCAGGCCTTCTCGGGGAAGGTCCTGGTGTCGGTGGGGACGGACGTACATCACAGCCTCGCCGAGGTTTACAACCTCGACAAGGCTTACCGCTTCCTGAGGCGGGTCGGGCTGATGGACGACCTAGTGGTCCGCTGATTCGCTCAGAACCTCATCCCGCTGGCCATGGCCTCGAGGCGGCGGATCCTCTCCTCCATGGGAGGGTGGGTCGCGAAGAGGTTGGCCAGCCCCTTCGCCGAGAAGGGGTTGACGATCCACAGGTTTGACGACGCGGGGTTGCCCACGGTCATGGGCCTCGCCTTGTTGCCGGCCTCGAGCTTCCTGAGGGCCTTGGCCAGCGACATGGGCCGGCCTATCATCATGGCGCCCTCGTAGTCGGCCTTGTACTCCCGGCTGCGCGACACCGCCAGCTGCACCAGCATGGCCGCTATGGGCGCGGTTATGGCGACCACAAGGGCGATCAGGAAGCCCCCGTTGTCGCGGTCCCCCCCTCCGAACATGGAGCCGTAGAGGAGGGAGCGGGAGGCGAAGGATATGGCACCGGCCAGGGTGGAGGCCACGCTCATGACCAGGATGTCACGGTCCTTGACGTGCGCCATCTCGTGCGCTAGGACTCCCGTCAGCTCATCGTCGTTGAGCAGCTGGAGGATCCCCTCCGTGGCAGCGACGGTGGCGTTCTTGGGGTTGCGCCCCGTGGCGAACGCGTTGGGGGTCTGCGAGGGCACGATGGCGACCTTGGGCATGGGAAGGCCGGCGGTGGAGGAGATGGACCTCACGATGCGGTACAGCCTGGGCGCATCAGCCTCGGTCACCACCTTCGCCCTGTAGGACGCCAGGACGATCTTTGACGAGAAGAAGTACGACACGAAGTTCATGACCGCGGCTATAATCAAGAACACCAGCGCGCCCATGACCCAGTTGCCCATGAAGTATGAGCCGACGGCCCATCCGACAACGACGAAGATCACCGTCAGGACCGCGAACATCATGAATACACGTAGATTAGCGGATACCGCTCCCATGTTACTAACACCTGCAAATTTCTAATAGACTAGCACGGGAGTATAAATCGTTGTCGAATGAATGGTACGCCTCCCGGGCTTGGGCGTTCCCAGGCGAGAACTCAGAAGCGGGGCGCTGGGATGCCGCCGTCCGCCGCGGGGGAGTGGTCAGCGGCAGAGGGAGCGCAGCATGGGGCCGGCGTATCGGTAGAGGGTGGTCGTCCCCTCGAAGTGCGCGGTAACCCTGCCCTCCTCGATGAGCATCTCCAGCGCCCTCACCAGCTCCCCCTCCTCCATGGACGTGCTGAACCGGAGCTCCTGGAGGTTGGAGCCTCCGGTGTCCCGCAGCTGGGCGGCGATGATGTCCATGATCTCCCTGCTCACGGTCCCCTCGGCCGGGGGAGCGTCCTGCTCCCGAACCTCGGAGAGGCGGTAGCGCACCCCGCTGCCCTTGAGATAACCGTGAAGGCGATCGAGGGCGGGGGCCAGCTCCTCCTCGCTGGGGACCTCCAGGTAGTAATACGCGCCCTGGCGCCGCAGTCCCGCCGACTCTAGTATCTGATCGATGTTCGAGGGGGAGGGGCCGTCGCTGGAGTACTCGAGCGAGATGTAGGCTAACATGGGTGCTGAATCCCGGCTTGGTGGTAATTATGATTTCGTCCGCCGGCACCCTGACTACCGCATTTCTAATAATGCGGAAGCGTTCTTATGCCCATGGGCCCCGACCAGGCATTCATGAGGGGTTGGTTCCAGCGGTACTACCAGAGCCGCCCCCCCAGGGCACCGGAGAGGCTGGAGCGGAGGGAGTTCGGGTTCATGTTCTTCGACCGGGACTACGTCCAGAGGCACCTGGGGTTCGGGGAGGTGGGGCAGCTCCACTCCTTCCTGCAGGGGCAGGTGCCGTCCCACGCTTACTACTCCTCCGCGTACTACCAGCTACCTGCCGCTGCCTCCATGGAGGAGAAGAAGTGGCTGGGGGCGGACCTGGTGTTCGACCTCGATGCGGATCACGTCAAGGGCGCGGAGGCGCTAACGTACCCGGAGATGCTGGCGCGCATCAAGGTGGAGCTGCTCCGCCTCCTGGACGACTTCCTGCTGGGAGATCTGGGCCTGGATGCGTCGCACCTCAAGATCGTGTTCTCCGGCGGTAGAGGCTACCACATCCACGTGGTAGATGCCCGGCTGGCCACGCTCCGCAGCCATGAGCGGCGGGAGATAGTGGACTACATAGCAGGCACGGACCTGAACATGGAGTGGGTGTTCCCGGAGCGCATCACCAGCGTGAAGACTTTCCGTTCAGGGGCTCAGGAGAGCAGGGTGCGCAGCATACCGTCCGTCAACTCCGGGGGTTGGCGCCGGAGGATGCGCG
Organism: Methanomassiliicoccales archaeon PtaU1.Bin030; assembly: GCA_002067635.1. Classification (GTDB taxonomy): domain Archaea; phylum Thermoplasmatota; class Thermoplasmata; order Methanomassiliicoccales; family Methanomassiliicoccaceae; genus UBA6. The sequence goes on from MVRB01000167.1 coordinate 4,149, forward strand.
ACGGCATAGTGTGGCTGGTGGAGGAGATGCGCTCCCGGGACCTGAACGACCTGCGGGCGCGGCTACCCACGCTGGCCAAGGAATCGGATGCCATGATCGAGGGCATGCTGAGGGACATCTACACCAAGAGCGGGAGCAGGGAGGGGGCGGAGCTGATGCTGTCCGGCAACGCCTTCTCCAGCTTCTCCGACCGGCGGCACCTGGACCTTTTCCTCCGCCTCCTCGAGGAGGAGGTCAAGCCCCGGCTGACGGCGGAGATCGATGAGCCGGTGACCAGCGATATAAAGCGCCTGATCCGCCTGCCCCTCTCCCTGCACGGGAAGACCGGCCTCATGGTCACGCCCATGGACCGGGAGCAGCTGAGCGCCTTCGACCCGCTGCGCGATGCCGTGCCCGACATCTACCCCGACCGGCCGATAGAGGTGTACGCTCCCCGGCCCGTCGAGGTCGATATCAAGGGCGAACGCTTCCGCGTGCAGGGGGTATGCGAGGTGCCGACGTACGCGGCGATCTTCATGATAGGCCGCCGCATGGCCACCCTGGAGGTCCCTGCGGACGGGTGAGCGATAATATCCAGGGAAAGGAGTCAGGTGCAAAGATATTTATCTACATTGTATAATTTTCGCACGATTCTTATGGGACTGAACCGGGAAGCGTTGGAGGGTGGAGTGCATCTGGCCCACGTCCGCGCGACCAAGAAGAAGCTCATGCTGGTCCAGGTCGCCATCGTCCTGCTGGCAGTCATCCTGCTGACGGCGCTGGGCGGGGAGATCCAGGTGAAGCCTTTCTACTTCAACATCGGTTCCATCCTTTACTTCATAATCCTGATGGCCCTCATCGTGGGCGTGGAGGGGTTCTTCTTCCGCTACCTGGAGCTGAAGCACATGAAGAGCCAGAGCGCCAAGTCCTACATGCTCAAGACCTCCATCTACCGCAGCCTGATCATCATCGCCATCTCCGGCGCCGTCCTCATTATCGTAGTGGCGCCGTTCCTGGCAAACGCCGTGGCCAACTTCTCCAGCGAGACGGGCACCACCACCACGGCCGCTCCTTTCAACAACCGTGACCCCCTGGGCCTCACCACCGTGGACCACATATGGTTGGAGAGCGCCGCGCAGACCGAGGTTATCATCATCTCCGATGCCAACTACCTTATGTACAGGGGTGACGCCGAGCAGCTGCGGCAGTACGCCGTCATGACCACCACGCAGACGTCCGCCGGGGTGGACCTGGACTTCCCCCAGACGCCCTTCGGCAGGTACTACATCGTTGTCGATCCCGAGAACCCCGTGGAGGTGTTCTACACCGTGCACCGGACGCCCTCCCCCACCTTCGTGGCCTTCGTCACCCTGTTCGCGATGGCGTTCATCGTTGCCTACGCAGGGTGGGTCGCCTTCGCCTTCCAGACCCGGAAGCAGTTCACCAAGGGCGCCATCTACAAGTGAAGGGCGCAGCAGCTAGGAACGTCCTCCACGCGGTATCCTTTGTCGAGAGCCCACCGCACCGTCCGCGGGGAAGGGTTCACCACCCCCGCGGCCCCCTCCTCGATGGCCTCCGCCTCCGCCTCCCAATGGCCCCGGGGGCGCATGCAGCCGAGGAGGACCGGGGCGGTGACGGTGGCGACGGCCTTGCGCATGGCCTGGGCCAATCTCTCCCGGGGGACGGCCCTGCTCTCCCACGGCGTGCCCTTTGTCCCCATCAGGCCCAGGAGTATGAGCGCATGGACCCTGTAAGAGGGGATGAGCTCCAATGTATCCTCCTCACCTTCCTCCGACTGCAGGCCCACGCACACATGGGGGACCAAACGCTCCGTCGGTTCCAATAGCTCCATGGTGCGGCGGTAGTCGCGCGGGGATGCCTGGAGGTGCAGCGTGCCCGATATGGTCAGCGGGTCCTGCAGGACATCGACGGAGAAGGCCTCCGCCCCGCTGGAGATTATCGCCGCCGCATCCTCTTCGTCCAGCAGGCCAGGATGGACGTTTACCTCCAGCCCGGTGCTGGCCCTGATGCTGCGGACGGAGCCGGCGAAGGTGGCGAGCGGCACCCTCCCCCGGCGGTCGCAGCCACCGCTGAGCAGGAACCCCCTGCCCCCCTCGGACGAAAGCCGCGCCGCCTCACGCTGCAGCTCATCGGGGGTGAGGGTGGGCCTCATCCCCTGCAGGTACCTCCCCCGGCAGTGGTCGCACTGTAGCGAGCACCCTGCGCCGGTGACGGAGAAGGCTGGAAAGCTCTTTCCAGGACGGTAGAAGGTAACCCTGGGGGCCACAGGAAGGCCAAGCACCTACTATACCAAAAGGTTTATTGGAGTGATTACGTTCCGAGGATAGAGGATTTATATGAAGGCCTATCGCGCTAACGGTGAGTTCAAGACCGGTAAGTTCAGCTGGCAGAAGTTCAGCATAGAGATCGCCGCTGAGAATGAGGCCGGTGCCACCGAGCAGATCTATTCTAACCTTGGAAGCCGCCACAAGCTTAACCGCTCACAGATCAGGATCGCCGAGATCAAGCCCATAAAGGGCGATGAGATCATCAGCCACACCGTGAAGTACCTCGCCGAGGGTCACTGATGAACGAGCAGGAGCTGCGGCAGGCGATGTCCACCCTGGAGCTATTCCGGGCCCAGCTGGAGAGCATCGCGGAGAACCAGCAGCTCATCCAGATCTCCCTGGAGGAGCTGGGAAGGGCAAGGGAGACCTTGAACCAGTTCCAGAAGGCCAAGGAAGGCGATGAACTGCTGGTGCCGATCGGCGGCAACTCCTTCGTGTTCGCCAAGGTGGCCACCAACGCCAAGGCCATCGTGGGAATCGGAACGGGGATCTCCGTGGAGAAGAGCATGGACGAGGCCATCAGGACCATGGACGACCGCTCCAAGGAGCTGTTGGACACCATGAAAAAGCTCAACGATCGCCGGTTGGCCATCGAGGAGCAGGCCAATGTGCTCTCGCAGGCCGTCCAGCAAGAGGTCCAGGCGCTGCAGCGCGGTAACTGAGCGGGGCTGGTGGTCAGCTGTTCGACTCGCTGAAAAAGAAGCTCTCCGCGCTTCGGGGCAAGGCGGCCGAGCCACCGGCTGGCACCGAGAAGATCGACGCGGAGGCCGCAGTAGGCGACAGCGGCCGCAAGATAGATGAGAAGGAGGTCGACGAGCTCCTGTGGGAGCTGGAGCTGGGCCTTTTGGAATCCGATGTCGCCCTCCCGGTCATCGAGGAGATCAAGAGCAATGTCCGCGAGGGGCTGGTCGGCAAAAGGGTCGACCGCAAGTACAGCCTCGACAAGGTCGTGGAGGCCGCCCTTCGCAACGCCATAGAGGCGGTCCTCAAGAAGAGCGAGTTCGATTTCGACGGCTACGTTAGCTCGCACGAGAGGCCGGTCATCATCATGTTCGTGGGCATCAACGGAACGGGCAAGACCACTGCCATCGCCAAGCTCGCCAACCGGCTGCAGAAGCAGGGCCTCACCACGGTGCTGTCCGCCTCCGACACCTTCCGGGCGGGGGCCATTGAGCAGCTCACCGTGCACTCCGAGAGGCTGGGCACCAAGATCGTGAAGCACCAGTCAGGCGGGGACCCCGCAGCGGTGGCCTACGACGCGGTGGACCATGCCAGGGCCAAGCGACGGGACGTGGTCCTCGTGGACACTGCCGGGCGGATGCAGACCAACACCAACCTCATGGACGAGATGAAGAAGATCAAGAGGGTCATCAGCCCTCACCTGGTCATCTTCGTGGGCGATTCCCTTGCGGGGAACGATGCCATAGAGCAGGCGGTCGCCTTCGACAAGGCCGTGGGCATCGACGCGGTGATACTGACGAAGATCGATACCGATGCCAAGGGCGGAGCTGCACTGTCCATCGCCAACGCCATAGGGAAGCCCATTGCCTTCCTGTCCACTGGCCAGGGTTACGAGGACATCATCAAGTTCGACAGCAAGTGGATGCTGGAGCGCCTGTTCTCCGAATGATGTTCGGCGAGCCGATGCTCAACTTGATTACTTTTACGGTAGTATCGACGACGATTTCAGATGTTGCCGTATGTCGTCATTCACAACGCCGTGAGCGTGGACGGGAGGATGGACAGGGTGGACGTGGACCTGGAGCTGTACTACTCGCTCATCTCCACCTGGAAGGAGGACCTTACACTGGTGGGCTCGGAGACCTTCATGGACGCCGAGCAGTGGGAGGCGTGGGTGCATGATGGGACCACCGACCCCTCCAAGCCGCTGCTGTCGGTCGTGGACAGCCGGGGACGCTTCAAGAGATGGGAGAAGGCCGTGCCTTCCCCCTACTGGCGGGCAGGGGTTGCGCTATGCTCCCGGTCCACCCCCCAGGACCACCTGGAGTACCTCAGGCGGGTGGGCGTGGACGCCATCGTCACCGGGAAGGAGAAGGTGGACCTGAGGGAGGGCCTCGAGCGCCTGGCCAGCGATCACGGTGCGAAGGTGATCAGGGTCGACAGCGGGGGCACACTCAACGGGGCGCTGCTCCGGGCCGGTCTCATCGACGAGGTGAGCGTGCTGATGCTGCCTCAGCTCATCGGCGGCACGACCCCCAGCTCTTTGTTCCGGGCGGAGGACCTGCCCGCTAACGCCGCCCCGATCTCATTGGAACTCATATCCTCACGCGAGCTTAAGGGCGGCACTCTGTGGCTGCGCTACCGTGTCCTGAAGTGATCAGTAGTCGGGCAGAGGGTCCTTGATGACCCCGGGGAAGCAAAGCTGGGACAGGAGCACGGAGAAGACCTTGGCATCGTTGACCAGGTTGTCCAATCGGATGTACTCGTCCACCTGGTGGGCCATCTCGTCCAGGGTTTCCCATACATAGGCGTCAATGCCCTCAAGGCGGAACCAGTTGGCGCATGTCTGCCCTCCGATGCCTGTCATGGTGGGGGTCTTCCCGAGCACCCGGCGCACGGCCTTGCTCAGCGCTTTGGCACCCTCCCCGTCCTCCCGGGACGCCTTTCCCGCCGGGTCCACCCGAACGGCCTCCACGGTTATGGTCGCACCGGTCCTCTGCTCGAAGATCCTCGCCACCTCCTGGGCTGCTTCCACACACTCCTGGATGTCGTACTCCGGGAGCAGGCGGATATCGAAGAAGGTCACGTCCTCGCCGGGGATGGTGTTGACGTTCTCCACGTTGGCCAGCCGCTTGGTGGGCTCGAAGGTGGAGCGCTCAGGGTCGAAAAGCGGGTTCCTGGAGGGGAACCTGCCCCGCAGCTGTTCGGACAGGAAGACCAGCAGCTCCGAGCCCACCAGAAGGGCGTTGATGCCCTTCTCGGGGGTGGAGGCGTGTACCTGCCTTCCTTTAACAACGACCCTGAGCCAGATGATGGATTTCTCCGCGATCTCGATCACGGAGCCGTCCGCCGCGCCCGCGTCCGGGACATATATGATGTCGTCTGTGCCGAACAGCCCCTCCTTGATGAGGTGCTTGATGCCATGGTCGGACCCGGCCTCCTCGTCGGCCACCACCGCCACACCGAACCCGACCTCTGGCTCCAGCCCGGTGTCCAGGAGGGAACGGCACGCGAAGATGGACGATATGATCGCCTGCCCGTTGTCCTCCGAGCCCCTTCCATACAGCTTCCCGTCGACCACCGTGCCGTCGAAGGGGGGGTAGGTCCAAGCCTTAATGTCCCCAGGGGACACCGTGTCCATGTGGGACACCATCCACACCATGCGCCCGCCCTTCCCCCTGCGCCTGGCGAGAACGCTGGGGCGCACACCGGAGGCGACCCTGCTGTCCGGGGCATTGAAGACGCGGATGTCCTGGAAACCGCATCTACGAAGGAGGTCCTCTATGAAGCGGGACCGCTCCAGCTCGCCCTGTCCCCCGTTCTCCGGTCCCATCGCCGGGACCCTCAGCATGGCCTTCATCTCCTCGATCATGTCAGGCCGGTACTTCTCTACAGATGCCAATAATTGCTCAATGGTAGGCAGGGTTAACACCATGCCGACATGGTCGAGCGGAATATATCTTGTCGCCGACAGGGTTCGGAGAATGAGCCCCGGTCCACGACTGGACCGGGGTCGGAGCGTTTAGTCCCGCCGTACGATCATGGAGACGGCGTTGCCGCCTCCCAGGCATAAGGTGGCCAGGCCTGTGCGGGCTCCGCGGTCCTTCATGGCATACAGAAGGGTGGTCAGGACCCTGGAACCAGAGCATCCGATGGGGTGGCCTAGGGCCACCGCCCCTCCGTTGACGTTGAAGCGGTCGTCCGGCACCCCCAGCTCCTTCTTAACGGCCACCGAGGCGGTGGCGAAGGCCTCGTTGTGCTCGAACAGGTCGATGTCGTCGATGGTCATCCCCGCCTTCTTCAGCAGGGCCCGTGTGGTCGGTATCGGGGCCTCCATGATCCACTCCGGTCTCGTCCCTCCGGTATGGTAGTCGACAATGGTGGCCAGGGGCTTGATTCCGTGCTCATCCGCAAACTCGCGCGATGCCACCACCACGGCCGCGGCACCGTCGCTCAGCTGGGAGGCGTTCCCGGCGGTGACGATGCCCCCCTCCTTGAACGCTGGCCTGAGCTTGGCGAGGGATTCCAGGGAGATGTCGGGGCGAACACCCTCGTCCTGACGGAACGCGACCTCCTCCTTCTTGCTCTTGATCATCACCGGGAAGATCTCCTCGTCGAACTTGCCCGCCTTCATGGCCGCCAGGGCCTTGATGTGGCTCTGGTAGGATAGCTCGTCGGCATCCTGGCGGGTGACGTTGTAGCGCTCCGCCACGATCTCGGCGGTGTTGCCCATGTGCTGATCGCTGGGGGCGTCCCACAGGCCGTCCCTCACCATGTGGTCCACTATCTTGTTGTCCCCCATACGGTAGCCGAAGCGGGCCTCCATCAGAAGGTAGGGCGCGGCGCTCATGCTCTCCATGCCTCCGGCCACTATCACGTCGTTCTCCCCTGCGCGTACCGAGGTGGCCGCCAGCATGACCGTCTTCAGGCCTGAGCCGCATATCTTGTTCACGTTCAACGAGCCTATCTCCACTGGAAGGCCTGCCTTCAGCGCCGCCTGGCGTGCGGGGTTCTGGCCGGTCCCTGCGGACAGGACTATGCCCATCATGCACTCCTGTATGTCCGCCGGCTCCAGGGTCGCCCTCTTCACCGCCTCGGTGATAGCGAGCGCTCCCAGCTGAGGAGCGGAGAAGTTCTTCAACGAGCCTCCGTATTTTCCGACCGCAGTGCGGGCGGCACTGAGGATGACTGCTTCCTTCAATTGATCATACTCCTTTAAAGGTCCAAATGGGGAACTGATGCTCCCATCCGGCCAGGCCAGCGCCTTAGTCCATTAAAAAAGTGACGGTTAGTTCATACGACAATGGTCGAGGTCAGCCCCATCCTCTTCAACGGCTTGGACAGGTGCCGGCGGGAGCAGACCGGCGGCTCGTACCATCCCGGCGTAAGCGCACGCTGACCCTCGGAGACCTTTTGGCGGTCGGCAGCGGTGCCGCATCGGCGGCAGCGGTAACCTTGTCCCCTGCCCGCCGACTTCATGTTCTTTCCGCACCGGGGGCACGGGGGATTGCTGACAACCCTGGCCGGGGCCAGGGAGATGACCTGGAACTTCTCCAAGTTGAGCGTCCGGGGCTGTTCCCGCAGCTCTCCCACGACCTTGACCCGGTCCCCGGGGGCCAAGGCCCGGGCCAGGTCCCGGAAGCCCTTGGAGGGTTCGTAGGCGGCGCACTCCAGCGGCCCCGCGCGTGAGCTCAGGGCGAAGATGACGTGGCCGCCAGGTACGGTGCGGGGTGGGGCCAGGACCTCTCCTTCCACCTCGTAGCTGCGGTTGGGGACGAGATCGGTCCACTCCCGCAGCACATGATCATCGGTCCCCTGGTTGCTGATGAATAGCAACCATCGGTCAACTGGCTCAGAATGTATGGAGCGGTACGCCTCGTAGAGGTCCATGGGGGAGTCGCCCCTGATCCCATAGAGGATCGGGCAGGTGGTATGAGGGACTATCGCCGGCCTCCCGGTGATGGCATCGAAGTTGTTGAAGGTGGAAGGAAAGCGCTCGTCCAGCAGGGAGACGTCCTTGGAGGATACCTCGCGGGGCGAGCCCCAAAGGTCCTGACGGCGATAGGTGAGGACCTCGTAGGTGCGGTCCCGGGGCACCCATGACGCGGCGGCAGCGGCCCCGATGAGCCCCCGGCCCGAGTTGATCTCGCAGGTCCTGGCGTCCACCTCTCGCAGTGCGGCGACGGCGTCCTCCTTGGGAATTATCTCGCTGACCGCCCGGAGGTACAGGTCCGGGCGGGGCGGGCGGGGGCAGACCGCCAGACCTGGGTCGGAGTCTTCGATCTGGGACCAGCGTTCCAGAACCGGCCGGCAACGCTCTAGGACCTCGTCTGCGTCCGGCTCCTCTGCGGAACGGGCATAGCTGAGGATGTCCCGCTCACCGATTCGGCCAATGAGGCGCGGTAGACCCTTCCCTTTACCGACCCTGATGCCAATGGCGCCGTTCCCCCTAGTCTTCCAGGGTACGGCTGGATTGAGCCGTACGAGGCGCGGGAGGCCGATGACGTCCAGGTCCGGGAGCGCCCTCACCAGCTCCGTGGCCAGAAAGGTGGTGCACATCCAAGTGGATGAATCGGTGTCGTCTGCGGCGATGATCAAGGCATCCCTGGGGGAGTAGGGGGTGCTTATATCAATCATTTCCGGTCGATGAGCCTCAAACTGCTCACGATGAAGAAGTCGGGGTCCTCGGAGGACCGCCGCAGCGCGATGTGGGCGGCGGTGCCGGCGGGAGCTCCGGCGGGCAGCAGCTCCGAAGGGCAGAAGGCAGTGGCCTCACCCCCCAGGCCATCGGAGATGTTCAGCACGAACCCGCCTGTGCATGCACGGCACTGCTGGACCATCACAGTGAGTTCGCTGGTGTCATCCCCCACGGACTCGATGCTCTCGACCTCCAGGGGCTGGAACTCACTCATCGCCATCAGGGCCATGATGGCCGCGGCTGCTGCCAGAAGGACGTGCGTAGGCTCAGCGTCAGGAGATCTCATGTCAAGGGGCTTGTGCCCTGGAGGTATGGATGCTTTCCCAATGCATTCAACCTACGTGGATAATCTTGAATATGGAAGTGCATATCTGCCTTTCATGTCGAAGCCGTTTACGGTCCAGCATGCCGAAACGCTATCTATTGCTACCCTTGTGATCGGCGTCGTTATCTTCACGGTGGGGTTGCTCGATCTGCTCAACGTGCGCTTCGCAGAGGTGGGGACCTGGGGCTATTGGCTAGTGGGCATAGGAGCTGTCCTGCTGCTTATCGGGTTGATATGGCTCATAACCTACCGCCTCAATGTGAAGAAGTTCAACAAGATGATGGAGGAAAAGAGCAAGGCCAACTTCGTAAGGAAAATCGACGATGTGGAGTACCTCGCCTGGAGGCTTCCCTTGAAGTTCGAGGAGCGCCTGTCGGCGAAAAAGAAGGAGCTAGGCATTAAGTAGGGAATCTGTCAAAGAGGGGGACCCCTTCATTTCCACTGGAACCGGTAGGGCCAACCTGGTCTGTTACCAGGTCTGTTCATCTGAGGGGTCGGCCCATTACTTACTGTTCGTATTGGATCGCCCGACCTCCCAATGCCACGATGTGATTGACAATTCTTGAATGGTCCTTCTCCTGAGAGAAGAGGTGTACCTCCACATCTTCACCGTAATTCACCTTGACGACCTCAGTATGAGCGTGGAGCCATGACAGGAAAGGATTGACCCCGTCGACGTGAGGTAGGCGGAAGCTCATCTCCACCGGGTATTCGAACGCTGACGTTATGATCCTTCTAAGTTCGTTCACGCCCTCACCAGTGGTAGAGGATAGGACGACGACCTCCCTAACGGGGACGGTCTCTCGGGCCATGCGTACCTTTGCCGAAATATCTGATGCCAGGTCCTTCTTGCTGAGGATGAGGACTAGAGAGTGCGGATCGACCTCGGGGAACAGGACCCCTCTGGAGGTCTCGAGCTTTCTTTGCATCTCTTCAATGTTGTCGGAGCAGTCTACGACAAGGAGCACCAGGTCGGCGAAGTATACCTCATCTATGGTGCTCTTGAA
>MVRB01000168.1 GCA_002067635.1 Methanomassiliicoccales archaeon PtaU1.Bin030
GGAGGGCAGCTTCTGAGGTGCGCTGTGGCCTTGTCCGCTCTGACAGGGACGGAGGTGGAGATAAGCGATATCCGTGCCAAGAGGGGAAGGCCTGGCCTGGCTGCCCAGCACCTCACAGCGGTGGAGGGCGTAGCCTCTCTGTGCGATGCGGAGGTGGACAGCGCCTACGTCGGCTCCACCCACATCCGGTTCCGGCCGGGGCCGGTCATAGGGGGCTCGTACAGGCTTGACGTGGGAACGGCGGGCAGCGTCACCCTAGTGCTGCAGGCATGCATGCTGGCATCCCTCATGTCGCCGGCCGTCACGGAGCTGGAGATAGTGGGCGGGACCAACGTGAGGATGTCCCCTCCCGTGGACTACTACTCCCAGGTGCTGTTCCCTCTCCTCGCGCGGATGGGGTACGATGTAGACCTCCAGCTGGAGAAGCGGGGCTTCTACCCCCAGGGGGGCGGAAGGGTCACGGCCTCGCTGGCTCCCTGCCCCTCCTTGGCCCCGCTGAGGCTGGAGGACCGGGGAGGGCTGGAGGAGGTGGGAGGAGTGTGCTTCTCCCAGAACCTGCCCGATCATGTGGTGCAGAGGATGGAGCATGCCTGCCGCAAGGCCTTCCTCGGTGCGGACCTCAGGCTGCGTGCGCACCGCTCCGCCGGCCCCTCAACTGGTGCCGGGACCGCCCTCTACGCCCGCTACCGCCACACCGTTCTGGGCGGTGATGGCCTGGGCGAGAAGGGGGTCCCCGCGGAAAGGGTGGGGGAGGCGGCTGTGAACGGCCTTAGAACGGAGATGGAGGGACCGGGCACTCTGGACACGCACGCCGCCGATCAGCTACTTCCTTACATGGCACTGGCCAAGGGGCCGTCGGTGTTCAGGGTCCGCGAGGTCACCTCGCACCTAATGACGCAGATGTGGCTCCTCAGGCAGTTCCTCCCCGTGGAGTTCGAGCTGCAGGATGTCGCCCAGGGGATGTCGGTGGTGGTGCTGCCTAACCGTACATACCAGGGGCCGTGACCTTCCTCAGCTCGTCCTCCTTTCCGGCCCGCTCGTACATCTCCTTCAGGCTGTTCTCGATGGACTCGGCCTCCTGAAGCAGGGGCTCGATGTCCAGAGAGCCTTCCAGGACGAGCTTGTTGATGGCCATGGTGACCGCGGCGGCCGCCCGGGCATCAGGGAACTCGGTGCTGGCCTCAGACAGTATGGTGATAACGTCGAACAGGCGATTGAATCCCTCGTTTAGTAGAACACCGGACAGGCCAACGATGACCCCTGCTTCGAAGATTGGGATCTCATTGGTGGTGAGCATCTCCCTCGCCTCCATCGTGGACCCTACGGCCATGACGTGGCTGATGACATCCTTCGTGTCTGGAGGGGGATTGCTCTGCTTGGTACTGATGCCCTCGGGCGAGATGATCATGCGGCACTTATGCTCCTCTACCCAGTCCATGATCACCTTTCCCAGCTCCTTGATGTCCTGAGGTATCGGTTGGAACTCGGAGACGAAGACCACCATGCGGTCCCTTCCCTTGTTGATCTCCCCCGCGTACACCCGCACCGGGCTGGTGGGGATGCCGTTCTTGATCATGGACACTGCCGGGAAGGTGTCCGAATCCACCACCCCTATCTGCCTCAGTCCCAAGGAGTTCACCAGATAATTGGCGACAATGGAGCCGACAAGTCCTATGGATGGGAACCCGTCCACGACGTAGGCGCCGCGGATGTTCATCTCCTCGATCTCGATTATCCGGATGTTGCTCATGGTCCTCTGATTCCACCCCGGGACTAATAATGCATCTGTGATAAGTATTATCACCACCGGCCCCTGTCCCTCGTTCATGAGGCCCGAGGTGACCGTTAACTGCGCCATGACCGCTGATGGCAAGATTGCGGGGAGGACGCGGAAGCAGATGCGCATCTCTTCACGCGAGGATATGGAACGGGTCAGGCGCCTTCGCTCCACCTCCGACGCCATCCTCGTGGGCGTGGGGACCGTTCTCGCGGACGACCCGCACCTGACGGTCAAGGGCCTGACCTTCGAGGAGAACCCGCTGCGGGTGGTCCTCGACTCCTCGGGCCGCACCCCGGACGACGCCCAGGTGCTCGATGAGAGGGCGGCCACGCTTATGGTCACGTCCGAGGACTGCCTGCGCACCTGGCCCAGGGGCGAGGTGCTCCGGACAGGGAGGGGAAGAGTGGACCTGGCGAGAGCTCTTGAGCATCTGTATGAACGCGGGATAAGGAAGCTCCTGGTGGAGGGTGGCGGGGAGACCATATTCTCCTTCTTCCGGGAGGGGCTGGTCGATCGCTACTGCGTGTACGTCGGGAGCATGGTCGTCGGAGGGCGGGAGTCCCCTACGCCGGCTGACGGCGAGGGGTTTACTCAGGACCGCATCGTGCGTCTGAGGCTTGCCAGCGCCGACATGATGGGCGACGGCATCCTCCTCAGCTACGAGGTGGAGGATGCGGAGCGCCCCTAGGTTCCTCGCCGATGAGATGCTCGGCTCCCTGGCCAGGTGGCTGCGCATGATGGGGTACGATACCGCCTACGCAAGGGATGTGACGGACGCGGAGGTGCTGAGAAGGGCGCGGGCGGAGGGCAGGACCGTCCTCACCAGAGACCATCAGCTGGCCAAGAGGGCAGGGGAGCAGGGCCTGCTTGTAGAGAGCGATGACCTGGAGGACCAGCTGATACAGGTCTCCACCACCTTGGGGCTGAGCTTCGAGGAGAGCTACACGAGATGCACCATCTGTAACGGCGAGCTCCGTAACGCCACGCTGGAGGAGGGGGCGCGGGCGCCTCCCCGTGTTAGGGAGTCCCAGGAACGACTGTACGTTTGCCAAGAGTGCGGTCAGCTGTACTGGAGAGGGTCCCATTGGAGCAGGATAGTTGAGCGGCTGGAGCGGATGCTGGAGCTCAGATGCGGTAGTAGTCCTCGCTGAGGACCTTGCCTGTGCCGGCATTTACCATCATGATCCCGTGGACGCCCTCGACGCACCAGATGGGGATGTAGAACACGCCCCGGTCCTCAAGGACTATCTCCTCCTCACGCGGGGCGACCCTCCTCTTCTCTATGATGGTGACGTTGTTCTCCTCCCTGATCAGCTCCTTCTCGTAGGAGTTGACCTTGACCAGCTCCTTACGGGCCAGTCTCTTGGCGTCGTCCATTCCGATGGACGGCTCCAGGGTCCTATGGGCCATCTCCAGGGCGTATATGACCTCGGTGCGGTCGTTCCATGACTCCACCCTGTGGGTCAGGCTGTTGATGGACAGGGCGCCCTTCTCCACGCCCACCTTCTCGCCGTCCATGTACAGGGGGCATACATACCCATACACAAAGTGAGGGACCAGCTCCAGTCGGTGGGCGAAGCCGGCCACGGTCTGCCGTGAGAGCTCCTTCACGTCGTCGAGACCGACAACCGGTCGAACGATCCTCTCGCCGACGGCAGGAGCCCTGATGTCCTCCAGGAGAGCAGGGGAGACCATCCTTGGAAAATCGTCGGCCATAAGCTCGTCCACCAGCCCGTTCTCCCTTTTCCCCATCACACCTTCGATGCGGGTACGTCCCAGCTCATGCTCCAGCGCATCCTGGTCCCATACCGTGACAGAGCGGTCCAATGCCGCCAGCGATGCGGGGGGGAGCTTTACCAGGGTAGCGATGACCTTCTTGCCCGCAAGCCCGCTGAAACGGGCGAGGAAATCATCCACCTTGGCCCAGTCCAGTGAGGTGAGCAAAAGGAAGGGCACCTCCCTATCACCCTTACGGGCGAACAGGTATCCGTCCCTCTCCACGACATGGAGGTCACGGGCCTGGAGTATTTCGATTACAAGGTGTTTTAAGGACGTCAAAACCCACCTGCGCCGTCATCAGGCTGTCATATTAAATACGTTTCCTGCTAATCTAAATCTTCCAAGGAAACCTTGGTATCGATGTTCGTTAGTGTGAGAGCATGTATTAATTAACATAGTTGCTCTCAAGGCCGCTGGGGCACCCGCCATGAACCGCAAGTCTATGGGAGCGCTCATTGTTGTGTTGATAGTGCTATCGTCGAGCGTAGCTGCGGTCGTGCTCTTCCGAAACGGCGCGGAGAGCGGCGATATTCCCTCACCGGAGGACAATATTGCCCGGGCATGGGTGGACCTCACCTCGGTCTCGTCCGGTCCGTTGAGAGAGGATGATAGGTGGGGCAACGTGGAGACCTTCTCCGGTGCAGCCACGGGAACGCTCAACTACTTCCGGCAGGTATCCTTGATCCAATCGAGCGCATCCGAGAGCGTGGTGCTAGATGGGAGGGTGTGGTGCATGGTGCGCTCCAATGTTACCGATCAGGTGCTGCTTCGCTACACCCCTCAGATCATGGGTGATAGATGGAACATCTCCTTAGAGTGCTATGCTCCTCAGGCAGGCGACCTTTTCGATCCCTCCTTCGGACCGCAGAAGATCGGCCTCACCGCAACCCTGGTCGATCGCCTGGGAGAGGCGCTGATGGCGGTGGAGCTGGCCTACGGCTCTCCCGGTAACAACTTCGTACACCTAACCGATGTGGGGTCGGGGGCTGTGGAGACCCTCTCGGAAAGGATGCTGCCGTCGACGGTAGCAAAAGACGCTTCAGAGGGCTCGGTCCCGGACCGGTACATAGTCTCCTTCCAAAGCTCTGAGGGCGGCGATTGCGTGGTGACCGTCCTTCATACATCGGGGGTGAGGGTCGGCCAAGGTGTCGTAGCGATGCCTGAAGGTTGGTCGCCCGCCCAGCTCGTGCTCAGCAGCAACTCCACCGTGCTCACGCGCTATGGCGTAGATCCCAGCGTTCCCATGTCCGCGACCGTGTACACCGGGGCCTGGGTCGTTGATAATCTTGCTTGCCGCGGTGCCACGGCCCGCTACCCCCTGGCCGGCCCCTCCTATGAGTACTGCGTAGAGGGGGCGGAGGGACCCGGTTATAACGCTTCCCGGAGCTCGGAGCAGGCAGGCGCTGTCGTCACCATCGACGGGAAGGAGGCTGCGTACAACAGCACCAGCGGCCGTTACGAGGCATCGCTCGATCTCAGGTCCAGATGGGGGATGCCCGTGAACTACTCGGTCGAGCTGGACGGGGTCACTCTCAACGATACCATGAGCCTTACCATGATATCATCGGCTGAGCGCGCCTCGGTGTCCCGCTGGTGGAACGGATGGGACTGGGCCAGCGTGTTCGGGGAGGACGACTCCACAGGGCCGGCGGACATAATGAATGTTTACGCAGGTTACCAACATCCCCTCACTGCCTATGTCATGTCCGCTATGGCTGACGAGCACACCTCCGATAAGATCCTCACCGCGCCATACGTGGAGATAGCGTTGCACAACCCTCACGACTGGGAGGGGGGAGCTAAAAAATTCTGGCTTTCGGCCGTCGCCGACGCCAACAGCGGTATGAACCACCTCAAGAGCTTCTACGAGTTCGCCAGCCGCTGGGATGCCCCTGCTAACGGGGGGAAGGGAGATACCTACATCTCCATGGCCAATCCGGGGAACAAGGCCTCCTACCAGATGATGTACGCGCTCTATCTTGCTGGCATACGCATCGATGGCCGTTCCTCTGACCTGGCGGCAGGCTCCGCCGGGAACCACAGCCAGATAGGCTCATGGTACGACGTCGGCGGTTACCACGGAACCGGCGGTGGATGGCACCCCTATCAGGCCATGGACCTTATGGACGCGGCCCGCGCCCTGAGCTGGGACAACCCGCAGAGCTGGAGCTCCACGTTCGCACTGGTGAATGGGATCGCGGAGAACAATGGTGTCCTGAGGGTCTACGGTCACCCCGGGCGCAACATCGCCATCCCAGAGGTCTTGCACTGGATAGACAACGAGAAAACGAACTACACCCTGGAGAACTGGAAGGCCACCGATGGAGAGGTGGCCAGCTACATATTTGGGCGATGGTCGACCGAGGTCCAGTTTGATCCCGCTCGCTCCGGTACAGACACCTGGACATACTCGGTCTCTCGCCAGGACGCCCGCACCGCGGGATACTGGAACGTTCCCGTGACCATAGAGATCGACCTCCAGGGAAGGACGGTTAAGGACGTCGAGATAAGGGAGGGGGGTAAGACCGTGGCTAAGGCTCAGGGCACCCTGAAGGACCTGGACGCGGGAAGGATCATGGACACAGGCTATGACGTTCGGGGCGGTAAGCTGTACGTTTCTTACATCTGGTCGGCGAACTCCCAGCTTACCATAACCTTCGATGGCGGCGCGCGGTCCAGCTTCCACCTTGTCTCCTCCGAGCCGCTGGACATCATGAGGACAGAGGGAGCTTATATCTTTGGAAGGACCTCTGAACGATAGGAGAGCATGAGCGGACGACAGCGCGCTCTGTTGGGAGCCGGGATCACGCTAATACTGGGGGGAGCACTGCTCCTTGCCTGGGCCGTCGCCGTTGGACAGGCGGAGCTGTCCCTTTTCCTCATCATCCCTGTGGTCCACGGCACCGGGGCCGTTACGGCCCTCTCGATCCTCCTCATCTTCGTCGGCTTTGCGGTGACGTTCATGTCCCTATCTTTCGGGAACTTCCGTGAGACTGATGGTACACCAGAGGAGGGTGGTAGAAAGGAGTGGGGAGGCGTCATACTGCTGGGGCCGATACCGATAATCTTCGGCTCCGGGCGGTCGCTGAGGGGTACATGGCCCCTGCTGGCCTTGGCCATCATATCCTCGCTTCTGCTGCTTATGTTCATTCTCGCTGTTGCGCGATGAGCCGGCGGGCCGCGGACACGGTGTCCTCGTCCTTCCTCCTCGAGTCCCTGAGGTCGCTGGTGATGGAGATGTATCTCTCGAAGCCGAACCCCCTCTTGCGAAGCACCCGCCCCAGGGCATGCTCCAGCGTTTCATTGTGAAGCATTGCCTCCAGCGCTTCCGTCAGCAGCTGGCGGTCCTCGGGGCTCAGCGTTGCCATTCCTCGACCACCCGCAGGAAGTTCTGGAAGATCTCCGAGCCGTGCTCGGTGTTCTCCACCTCCGGATGGAACTGGAGGCCGTAGAACGGTCGGTCCCTGACCTTGATGGCCTCGACGGGGCAGCTCTTCGTGTGAGCCAGTACCTGGAAGGTCTCCGGCACCTTGGTGACCTCATCGTTGTGGCTCTGCCAGACCACGAACTCATGGGGCAGGCCGCGGAATAGTTCGTCCTC
>MVRB01000169.1 GCA_002067635.1 Methanomassiliicoccales archaeon PtaU1.Bin030
GAGGAGAGTTAATTGTACTTCCTCACTTTTCAGGTACACCATGCCTTGTGAGATCGTCTCACCCTGGATCAAGGAGATGGACGACCGTCCGATAGGTGAACCCCTAGCCACTGAGGAGAGGACGGACATAGTGATCATCGGCGGGGGGATCGCAGGGACCTCCACCGCCTATTATCTACTGCAGGAGAGCGACCTCCACGTTACCCTGGTGGAGAGGACCAAGGTCGGTTACGGAGCATCGGGCCGGAACGGGGGTCAAGGGATCGCGTCCGTGGAACGAAGCTTCAAGGACCTGCTGGGCTCGCTCCCTGGCGCTGAAATCGCCTCCCTGCTGAATGAGATCAGCTCCGGACACCAGAGGGTGGATGAGATATGCAACAGCATCGGGTATCACGACGGCCTGTTCAAGACCACCATATGGACCGGCCTCTCCTCAGTGACCGAGGTCCAAAAGCAGCTGGAGGAGATGAAGCTCCGGCTGTTGTACGGCGCTCCCGTTCATCCCTTGATTCTCGATGAGGACCTGGTCCCAAAGGTGGAGATCGACCCAGTACTGGCCGAAATGGTCTCGACCGCGACCCCATCCAGGCTCAAGGAGGTCCTTTGTACCAGGGAAAAGTACATCGCCGCTTACTCCGCACCGGCGTCCCTGGCCAACAGCGGGCGGCTCAGCCGGGCCATCGCCAGGCACCTCCTGGACAGGTACCCCGGGAGGTTCGTCCTCCACGAGGAGAGCCCTGTCTCCAGCATCTCCTTCGGGGAGGAGGTGAAGGCGCGTTCGAATGGTACGGCAGTATCCGCCGATGCGGCCGTGCTGTGCACCAACGGATACCCTCTCCCGGAGCTTGAATCCTCCACCGTGCCCAAGATATCCGATTCCTTGCGTAGGTACGTGGCGTCAATGGTCGCCCACACCTCGGAAGATAGGACCGCCCCCGGAGCCTTCACATATTTCCACGAGGAGGGGGACCCGGAGGAGGAACCGTACTTCTACCTCACCCGACGCCCCTTCCTTCTGAACGGTAACGATCTGGTGACCGTAGGCGGGCCCCAGCAGACCATATCGGAGGAGCTGGACCACGGCGCGGAGTATCCTCCGGGCGTCTACGCTCGGATCGACGGTTTCCTCGCCCGTTCCTATACGTGTGCGCTCCGAGACGAGGACATGATGTGCTGGAACGGTCCCATGGGCTACACCAAGGACGGGATCAGGCTGGTCGGAAAGGATCCCCACGTGCCGGGGCTTTGGTACAATACCGCGTGCAACGGGATAGGCTTCCTTCCCTCCATAGTGGGCGGACGGAAGGTCGCAGCTGAGATTGCGGGAGCAAGATCAAGGTAGCCGTAGAAAGAGGGTGGCGAGCAGTGGGGCCCTTGGACGATTGCGCCCCTAATCCCCCACGGGTTCCGAGCTCCGGGCCACATACGATGAACCGACATCCAGGACGGAGCTGCCCGTCATCGTATTTGAGCTGGTGCCCACGAAGACAGGCTGGCTCCAGGCCTTCAGCCCATCAGCGGAGACCTCCGCACGGACGTACCCCTCGCCTCCCTTCACGGTGTAGTTGGCATAACCTCCGTTAACGGTCTCCAGGAGCTTTCCGTCCCGGCCGTAGAAGCTGATGCAATCAGAATCGGGGCTGCTGACGGTGAAGGTGGTGCCGTTGAACCTCAGGTCATCGATTGTAGGGCCCTGGGTGGAATAGAACGAGCCGCTCTTTATGGCATTGATGACGCTGGCGGTGGTCAGCTTTCCGCTCAGCCTCACCTCTATCCAGCCCTTGTCGTAGGTCGCTGCTGAATGGGCGTCATCGCCTGCCGTTCCCCAGACCAACCTGCCCGTGCTCAGGATGCCGTCCCATAGGGACACCGCATCACCGCTCAGGAGACCTTCGCTATAGCCGTTGTAGATCTCTATCGCAGTATAGTTGCGGAGCTCCTTCAGGTCCTTCAGGCTGTAGGAGAACAAGAACGCCGTAGGATGGTTCAGCACCACGATGCCGCCCTGGGAAGTGATGCCATCTATCCTCTTCTGAAGCGGCAGATTCTCTGAGGGAGCTGAGGATATGTTTATCCCGTTCATGTGCGGCTTATATTCCAGCCCAGACTCGGTGGAGCCCTTCCCGTACTCCTGCCCCAGCACAAGCACGCTGCTTCCCCTGATCTTCGTCACCGAGTGATGATCGCTGATGGCGATGAACTTGTAGCCAAGACCAGCATACCGGGCGACGACGTCGGACGGACCGAGCTCGCCGTCCGAGCGGGTGGAGTGGCTGTGCAGCTGTCCCTTGTACCAGGTGCCTCCGGTCGCATACGGATTGTACTCCGGGAAGTTGACGTTGGCGCTCGATGACGGGAACAGCGTGCCGCTCAATGCTGACCACACAGGTACGATGGCGACCGCCATCACCACGACGATAGCGAGTACAAGAACGAACGAGCGTGCCTTCATCTGCCTCTGCTCCTAGGTATGTCGCCGTTAATAATGTTGTCCCGCGGCAGGGACGCGGGCACCGGGCGGTCCCCCGCGGGAAAAATGAAGGCTCAAGATGTCCGATCGATCATTCGCCCCTGCGAGATGACCAATCGCCAAGGGCTGGTGCCAGACCGGTCAGTACCCGGCAAGGATCCCACCTATGAGGCGGACCTCGGCCTTGCGAAGGTGCTCTGTCACCGTGGA
>MVRB01000170.1 GCA_002067635.1 Methanomassiliicoccales archaeon PtaU1.Bin030
ATCGGATATGGTGTTGACGGTGATGCCCACCTCCGCACCTCTTATCTGCCTCAGAACATCCCGGTCCCTCAGCACGAGGTCCGATTTGGTAAGCAACGAGACCCTGGCTCCGGCCTTGGCGATCTCCTCCAGGCATCGGCGTGTGAGTAGAGCTTCCCTCTCTACAGGCTGGTATGGGTCGGTGACGGTGCCCAGACCTATGACGCCTTGGCGGCGGGCCAGCTCCTTGGCCAGGACCTGGGGGATGTTGACCTTGGCCACGATCCCCTCGCCCCAGTCCTGAGGCGACGTGCGCATCACGTAGGGGGCGTAGCAGTAGGAACAGTCGTGACCGCAGCGGGTATATGGGTTCAGAGCGTGGTCGAGCCCGGGCAGGCGGGAGGGGGAGAGGGCGGTGGAGCACATCTTACGGACGAACCTGGTGCCTCCGGCGTCCATGAAGGCATCGAGGTCAGACATAATCTTCGATCCTCCTCTGGGTCATCATGTCAGTGAGGACCGCGGACGAGCTTATCCACCTCTCCAGGGTAATGTCCATGCGCGAGACCACGCGCTGCAGCGCGGTGCTGAGGGTCTCGAAGCTGTGGGGTTGTGTCTTCAGAGCTGCCCTGACGTTCTCCCGCACGTTCCACACGCCCACGGGCATAACATACCCCGGATGTGCCTCCCGGAATATCACCGCCCCCGCCTGGCGGCCCTCGGCCATGAGCAGCTCGTTCACCGCCAGCCGGGCGGCGTAGTAGCACCCTCCGATCTCCGCGTAGTCCTTCCTCCCCTCGTAGAACTCGTGGGAGCTGATGATCTCTATCTGCTGGCCCAGGGGGTTCCAGGTGGTGTTGGGATACCACGCCTCGATTAGCTCGTACCTCCAGGTGGTGGGCATGAGGAGGATGCTCCAGCGGTTGTCCAGCATCTCCCAGTCGTAGACCCGCCAGTCCTCGATGGTGGGGTTCCTCTTGGTCGTGCGCAGAAGGTCCTTGCCCAGGATATCATCCACTGCGGTGATGGACCACCTCGTGGGAACGAACCTCCTCCTCTTTTCCACACCGAAGGCTCCCACCGAGAAGGCCTTCTGGATCTTGGATATGAAGACCCCCTCTCGATATAAGGCCTTGACCGCCTCCGTTGCACCGAGGTCGGTATCGTAGAACGCCTTCTCCACGCGGCGGTCGTAACGGGGGTTCCCTATCTCCAGGTTCTGCAGCCGAGCGGAGGGCCCGAAGGGCTGGACCTCATCGTCCAGGATGAGCCTTCCCGAAGGCCTCTTCTGGAACTTTGCCTCCACCTCCGTGGGGTCGTTGGATAGGGCCAGGTCGCGTGTGTGGTCCACGATCCGGCCGTACTTCTGGAATTCGGTGGCATCGATGCGGTACTTCCCCCGCACCAGGTTGAAGCGGAAGTCCACTATCTCGTCGATGGACCTCCCCACCCACATCTCGGGAGTATCCATGAGGGAGGTGTCGCCCATCATGGGAGGGACCAGAGGACCGATGTCGACCTTGGGGTAGCCGAACCGGCCCACGAAGATGCCGGGAGGGGACATGCCCTCGAGGTCCAGGGAGTCGATCAGGTTCCTGCTGCGGGACCGCGAGTAGAACTTTATCATAAGGGGGCAACGGTCCTTGCCGCACAGGTTCTTCGAGCCCTTGCATATGACGCAGGGGGAGCCCGCGGGCACCTCCAGCGCCCCTGCCGTGGAGAGGGAGCGGACGTGGTTGTCGAACGTGCTGGAGGACTGACCGTACATGCCGGTTTTCCCAGGGGCGGGTCTCTATTTATCCTTTGTGACCGGTGGGCCGAACCTTTCTCTAACCAGCCCAGGAGGTGATGCTCCACCTGCTCCTCTCGTTGTACTCCCCCTTCTTTATCAGGCGTAGGTTCGCTCCCTTGAGCAGGTACGTTCTGGAGAGCAGCCGCTGGTAGAGCTGGGGATCGCCCACGGCGAACCGGGTTATGGTCTTCTCCTTGCCCTCCTCCAGCGATCCCATCTCGCACTTGGCGAGGAGACGGTCAAGGACCACGGCAGGGTCCGGGGCTGCGGGATCGATGAGGACGGCCTTCACCGAGGAGTAGGCGCTCTCCTCACCCCTCTGGTATGTGTGCAGAAGAGCGCATCCCAGCGTCCTGTCCCCGTCCTCCAGCAGGTAGACGTGGCCCAGGTCCTTGCGCAAAATGGCCTCGGCGTCGAGGGAATGGTCAAGTTGGTGGTGTACCCGCTGGCTCAGCCGCGAGATCTTCTCCAGGTCGGCATCCAGCGATGGCAGTGTCATCTCGTGGACCTGTTCTACGTTCTCGTCCAGGTGGCCCAGCACCTTCTCCATTATGAGCACGGTCTTGTCCGGCCTATATCCTGAGCTCAGATAGAAGTGCAGGTTCTTGGGAAGGTGGGGGAGGGTCTCCAGCCCTATCACCGCGCATCCCCGCTCGATGATGCGGGCCTCGCAGGCGTTGAGCAGCCTCTTGCCTATGCCGTGGTCCTGGTATGAGGGCAGGACCTCCAGGGGGCCGGTCCATCCTACTTTTCCGCACACATGGCAAACTGCGGAACCGACTATCTTACCCTTCTCCTCGGCCACGAAGCAGCCCTGAGGGTCCTTCCATAGGTAGGCCGCGACTATCTTCTCAGAGCGCTTGGGGTACTTGAACCGCCGCCCCACATCGTGCATGGCCAGGTCGGACCACGCTATCTGGCCGACCTCCCGTACCTCCTCGATGTCCTCCGCTATCATTCTCCTTATGACAACGTCCCTTCCCTTGCGTACGAACATGCTCATCTTTGCTCAATTCCTCCAAGTCCTGTGCTGGAGAGCGTGCGGGGAAAGCGTGTTTAGCACCCTCTGGGGCCCCAGGTGAGCCTTTCGGGCCATGGTGACGGCCCGGTCCCAGTCCTGAGGCCTGAGGGGATATGTGGAATCGGTCCCGAGCGAGTAGAACGCTCCTAGCTCATAAAGACCGTGAGCGTCGTTATCATCGAGGTCCTGCCTGTCGGGATGGGCGTTGATCTCCAGAGCCACCCGCCTCTCGGACGCCTTCTCGGCTATGGCACGGAGGTCCGGGACAACCCTCTCCCTGAGACCGAGGACCCGGCCGCTGGGATTGCCCAGCACGTCCACGATGGGGTCGTCCAGGGCGCGGATGATCCTGGTCCTCATCTCATCATCGCCCATGTTGAGCTTGGTGTTGACCGAGGCTACCACCAGGTCCATCTCCTCCAGCAGCGACGGGGGGGCGTCCAGCACGCCCTCGGGAGATATGTTCACCTCGAGGCCCTTCAGCAGCATGATCGGCGAGCGGGAGTTCACCTCATCTATTAGATCGTTCCTCCTTGCCAGCTTCTCCCCGTCCACCAGGCGCCCGAGGCGGTCGCACAGGCAAATGTACGAGTGGCCCATGGACACCGCGGCCTCTGCCAGCCTCTCCACGTTCATGGAGCCGTCCATGAGTATGGAGCGCACCCTCAGGTCCCCCCGGAGGTCCCCCTTCGCCACGATGAGGTCCTGGGGCCGACCTCTCTCCCGCATCTCGGCAGGGACGAACTCCATTCCCGCCGCCTCGTAGATATCCGCCTCGTTCTTGAACGACCTGTCATCGGCCGAGAGGGGACCGCCCCCTTTCTCGAGGGCGGAGAGGACCTCGTTGACATGTGCCTCGGGTCCGGTGCGTCGGAAGTTCTCCAGAGCTAACCTCTCCTCGGTCACCTCGCGCATCATGCACCCCGCCCCAGAGGTGGTCTTGCCCACGGCCAGGTCCCGTTCCACCAATGTCAGCTCCGTGATCTCGGGGCAGGTCCCGAACTTAGCTATAGCCAGGTCAGGGGAGGGAGATGTGAACAGCAGCGTTATGTTGGCCACTGCGGCCACCTTCCTTCTGGCGGGGCCGGAGATCTCGATCCTTTCCACGGTGCCTCCCTGCTGCAAACATTCGATGATCCGTTCAGCGGAGCGCAGGGCATACGGCGTGGGGATCTCGGCCGCCTCTTCCCTCCGCCACACCAGCCACTCCCTTATCCGTCTCTCCCCGTCCTCGCCGATCCTAGGGTCGGTGGCCAGGGTACCTTCTTCCGCAGCCCGGAGCAGAGCGTCCACGGAGCGAATGTCCAGGGAGTTCACCAGTCCCGCAATAGCCCCCAGGCTCAGGACCGGTGCGTTGCGGAATATCGACAGGTCGTCAGGCAGAAGGTGGCGCACCGCCTCCAGGGCCTCGATCCTACCCGTAGATAGGAGCTCATCCACCTTGGTCGCGATGCTCTCCCCCACACCCTCGATCTTGCGCAGCTCTCCACGTTCGCTGATGGAACGCAGCGGCTCCGCTAGATCCTCGATGCTGCGGGATGCCTTAAGGTACGAGCTGGAACGCCACCTGTCCCCTTTGATCTCCATGGCCAGGGCTAACTCCCAGAACCTGTCCGCTGCCTCCTGGTTCTCCACCCTACTGGCCATCAGGGTCGCCCCCTTCCGGGCGAACGCTCACCGTCGGCACCTCAAGCTGATTAGGGCTGCCGTCGCCCCTGCCCCAATGCCGTTGTCTATGTTCACGACGGTAAGGCCAGGAGAGCAGGACTGGAGCATGGATAACAGTGCTGCCTTCCCCTCCCCTCCCGCACCATAGCCAACGGAGGTCGGGACCCCTATTACAGGGACGTCGACCAGGGAGGAGACGACCGAGGCCAGGGCCCCTTCCATTCCGGCCACCACCACCAGAGCGTCCACACCCGCTTCCAGCATGGCCACCAGGGGGTCCAGGAAGCGATGGAAGGCCGCGATGCCCACATCCCTGGCCACCATTGTCTCTACTCCCATGGCCTCTGCCACAGTCCTCGCCTCCTCGGCGGCCCGGACGTCCGAGGTGCCGGCCGCCAGGATACCGATCCTGCCCCTCGATGGGACCACCGGCCTTCGCTCCACTCGCAGCATCGCGGCAGGTACTATGTACGACACCATAGCCTCACCCACGGCCCTGCATACAGCATCGTAGTGCTCTTGTCTAGCACGGGAGACGAGGACCCGGTCCTTGACCCTGATGACCTCGCTCACGATCTCCGCCACCTCCTCGGGGCTCTTGCTCTGCCCGTATATTATCTCAGGAATGTCCTTCCGGCAGGAGCGCCGGGTGTCAAAAAGCGTATGCTCGCCGATATTCAGCACATAGTCCAATCGAAGCTGACGTTCAGCCTCTTCAAGGGTCAGCTCCCCGTCCCTATATCGCTCCAGAACATCCCGGGCGGTCATCCTCGCAACATATGCTGCCCAATAATATTATTTGTTCCCTCCTCTGGAGGAGGGAAACGATTTAGGAGCGGTCGGCGTTGAAGTTCCGTGAACAGAGGGAATGGAGGGCTCGACGGTCTAAGGAGCCTACTGCGGAGAACGGGCAGGGCCGCGGTCGCATACTCTGGAGGGGCGGACAGCACCTTTCTCCTGAAGATCGCGCAAGAGGAGCTTACTGGTGGCGTGCTGGCGGTGATCGTCGATAGCCAGGTCATGCCCTCGGGCATGGTGACAGAGGCCGTTGAGCAGGCTGAACGAATGGGCGTGGACACAGCCGTTATCCGAATGGACATAAGGACCATACCGGGCCTCATAGAGAACGGGAGGGACCGCTGCTACCTTTGCAAGAGGGCGATGTTTCGGAGCATCATATCTCTGGCCAGAGCCCGGGGGTACGGTACCGTCATGGACGGGAGCCATTCCGGCGACCGTGATGGTGATAGGCCGGGCAGGGCTGCGCTCAAGGAGCTGGGCGTCAGATCGCCCCTGGAGGAGGCCGGCCTTTACAAGGAAGATGTAAGGCATTTCTCCATGCTCATGGCGCTACCCACTGCGGAGAAGCCAGCCTACCCCTGCCTGGCCACCCGAATACCGTTCAACGATATCATAACTCTTGATAAACTGAGACAGGTAGAGGAGGCGGAAAGGGTGGTAGCAGACCTTGGCGTCGGGATCCTCAGGGTCCGCCACCATGGTAACATCGCCCGCATCGAGGTCCCTCCGTGGGACATGCCTAAGATGCTTCGATCGCGGGAGCTCCTCGTCAGCAGGCTCCGTGAGCTGGGCTTCACATACGTCGACCTTGACCTTCAGGGATACCGCGCGGGCAGCATGAGCGAGGCGCCGTGACATCAAAGGAGTGCGAGGCAATGACAGAGGGAGGGGTCGGTCCCAAGCACATGTAATCGTCCTAGACAAAGCCGATCACTCAGAGGGCCGAAAGGTCTTTGGTGCGGCCTCCTCCATTAGTTATGCCATGAACCTGACCATAACCATGCTGTCATATGACCATGGCATCATCCAGCAGGTGCTGGACGTACTCGCGGACCTGGCCGCTGAGAACGCCTTCGACCGCTACCGGTCGGAAATGAGGGAGGTCAGCGAGTTCCTGCTTCATTTCATGGACAAATATCACCATGGGCGGGAGGAGCTGGTCGTTTTTCCAATATCCTCGGAGGGGGGCTCGGATCTGCCGGAGAAGGTCGACCAGCTTATCCAGGAGCACCGAAGGGCACTGGAGCT
>MVRB01000171.1 GCA_002067635.1 Methanomassiliicoccales archaeon PtaU1.Bin030
TCACTGTTGGTGTGGCACCCGGGGCTCCGATGAACCTCACGGCCGTGCCTTCCCTGGGCCAGGTACAGCTCACCTGGAACGCCCCTGCGAACGACGGGGGCGCTGCCATAACCGGCTATAACCTGTCCTGGTCCCTTGATCCGAACGGTACCTTCGCCTTCTTGCTCCTGTCTGAAACCAGCTACGTGCACGAGGGTCTGGAGAACTCTACGACGATCTACTACCGGGTATCGGCCATAAATGAGGTAGGCGAGGGAGAGAAGTGCGAGGTCGTGAGCGTGACGACCCTATCTCCGTCCATACTCTCGCCGGGATCAACCGACCTGTCCGCGTCCGTTATCAACGGAAGCATCTCACTTTATTGGAACGCTCCGGTTGGCGAGGAATCGAACATCACTGGATACAATATCTACCGGGGAGAGAACCAAACTGCCATGGAGTACTTGGCATCAACAACAGGAACGGAGTTCCTGGATGGAGATGTGCAGAGCAACATGACCTATTACTATGAGGTCAGGGCCCTGCAGAAATCCGGTGAGGGCGAGATCATTGGCAGCGTGAACGTCTCAACCGCTGTCGGCGCCGATCAGGGCACGACACCAACGTTCTTCGAGACCGCGGCAGGCCAGGTGGCGCTCGTTGGCCTTGCCCTATGCGGTGTAGGGATCGTCGGATATGGGCTATGGGGCCGCAGACGAAAATAAGAACGCCCTCATACCCAGGAAGAACGCGCTCGGCTCGCTTCCTGGGTAATTGGATGATGCAAGATCGGGGCTTGAAGAAAAAACGAATAGGGGGTGTTGATGGGGGCGATCCGGGAAGAGGGGACTGGCCGATCCCCCCCTCGTCAACATCATTCCGGTGTCTTCACTACGAGCACTGGACAGGCTGCGAACCTAACTACCTTCTCGGCCACGCTCCCCACGAACAGCCTGGCAACACCGGTCCTTCCCCGGCTGGCCATCACGATGAGGTCATGCTTCTTCGACTCCTCGATGATATCGTAGGCTGGTGAGCCCCTTTTCACTATAGAGGTCGCCCTCACGCCCATCTCCTTGGCTACCGCCTCCGCGGCCTCCACCGCCGCCTCCGCGGCCTTCTGCTGGTAGGCGTACTCATCGGGAACACCCAGGCCCTGCTGAAGGCTTACCGTGGCCTTGACATCGATGACGGTTAGGAAGGTCACGTCCGCGTTAAGCCTCTTGGCTATGTACAGGCCGCGGGTCACCGCGTTCTGAGCATACTTGCTGCCATCTGTGGGGATGAGGATCTTCCGGTACCATTGCATTGGAACACCTGGTCGTCCTGTATCGAATACATCCCCCTCCATTAAAAAAATGTCGTAGGAATTGGTTTGCCCGACCGCGCTACTCCTTTTCAGGCTGTGCGGTCCCTGCCTTAGGCTCTAGCTGAGCGGGATCACCGTCCTCCTCATGGTACTCCTTCACGCTCTTCAGAGGTACGCTGCGGACCAGCGCGCTGGCTATGAAGGACAGGAGGACGATGACGCTCCCCACCAGGAAGGCAAAGGTGATGCTGTTGCTCAGGGACAGCCGTATGGCCTCCAGCACCACCTCGGGTGTGGAGGGGTTGGCCATCAGCAGCAGCTGGCCCAGGCTGTTCACGTCCATGGTCGGCAGGACGGAGTACATCTGCGGCGATAGGTTCCTGCCCAGCTCCTCGATCATACGTCCGTTGATGAGGCCGCCCAGTGCCGCCACCCCCACGGTCCCGCCGATGCTGCGGAACAGGCTCATGGACGCGGTGGCCACGCCCATGTCCCTCTTGGGCATGACGTTCTGAGCGGCCACGATGTAGTTGGACATGACCGCACCCAGGCCGGCCCCGGTTATGACGAGGAACAGGATGGCATCCCAGGGTGAGCTGCCGGCGTGTTGGGTGGACAGCAGGAAAAGGCCAAGGGCGGAGATGGGGGGTCCGATGAGCAGCCAGACCTTGTACCCTGTGCGCCGCAGCAGGAACCCGCTCGCCAGGGAGGTGAGCATCACGCCGGCCATCATCGGTATGATGAGCTCACCGCTGTTGGATGCGCTCATGCCCACCACCGCCTGCAGGAACAGCGGCAGGAAGGATATCACGCCGAACATGCCTAGGGACATTATGAAAAGGCCTGCGCTGCCCAAGGTAAATATGGGCTCTTTGAACAGCCTCAGGGGGAGAATGGGGTCGCTCGCCCTCCTCTCCTGCCAGATGAATACGAGGACACCAATGACCGATACAGCACTTAGGCTGATGATCTCCACGCTCGTCCATGCGTACTCGCTCCCTCCCCAGGTGATGACCAGGAGCGCAGGGGCCAGGGTGGCGATGAGGGCGACCATGCCTGCATAATCGATGGTCTTGCTCCGGTCCCTTTGGACCGTGGGGAACTTCATGGACGTGACGAGGATGGCCAGTATGCCCACGGGAAGGTTAACGTAGAACACCCACCGCCAGTCCATGTTGTCCACAATGTAACCGCCCATGAGGGGGCCGACTATGGTGGAGAGCGCGAAGACCGAGCCCAGCATCCCCTGGATCTTCCCCCTCTCGGTGGGAGCGTAAAGGTCCGCCACCACGGCCATAGATATGGGCATCATGGCGCCACCGCCCAGGCCCTGGACGAAGCGGCACGCTATGAGGAACTCCATAGAGGTGGACATGCCCGCCAGCAGGGAGCCGCCCAGGAACAGCAGCATGCCGGCAAGGAAGATAGGTTTCCGACCCAGACGGTCGGAGAGCTTGCCGGCGATGGGGATGGTCACCGTCTGAGCCAGCATATAGGCTGTGAACAGCCACGAATACAGGCTCATACCGCCAAGATCCGCGACTATCTTAGGCAGGCTGGTGCTGACCACGGTCTGATCCAGGCTCGCAAGGAGCATGCCGAGCGCTAGCCCGAGCATGATGAAGGACCGCGTGCGGTTCCTCCTTCGCTCCTCATCGCTGAGCGCTGGCCTTTCTGCAGGTACCCTGCGTTTACTCTTATTTCCGAACATTACTAGACCTTCTTGCAGTTCTCGGTCGACCGGTCCCCCCGATCGAAGGGGGCAGCAGCTTGTCAAAGATATCGAGAGATCCCGCATCCATTCCCAGGAGCCTCTCCGACAGGTTCCGGAGGGCATCGAACATCCTCATCAGCCCCTCGCTCGTGGGCTCTGGAGGAAGGTCATGCTTGAGGCCCCGGTACAAGGCGTTGAGGGCAATTGCCGTCTCGCGCGGGTGATCGACATGGAAGGTGCCCTCGTTGACCCCCTGTATGATTATGCCCTCCATGGCATCGATCAGCAGGCCTTGGGCCCTCCTCTCCATGGTCAGGTGGAAGGACTGATTACGCTCCTTCTTGAAGTAGGCGACGAGCATGGAGGAGCGGCAGGTGATGTCCCGGTTGGTCTCGAAGACCTCCCCGAACCTCTCCAAGGCCGTAAGTCCCTTCTTCTCCATCACCGCCGTGATGGAGGCGCTTATTTCCTCGAAAAGGCGCTCATAGAGGATACCGATGATCTCCTCCTTGGAGTCGAAGTAGTAGTAGAACAGCCCCTTTGCCACCCCGACCTTCCTCACGATATCGTCCACCGAGGTGTTCTCGAACCCCTTCTCGTTGAAGAGGTCGCGGGCCGCCTCGATGATCTCGTTCGCGCGGTCTGGTGATGCTTTGATTGTTCGGGGCATGCTCTTACCGACTGACCGTCAGTCAATAATAAGGTCTTATAAAAGAATTTGCAGAGATCGGACCACGAGAGTAATGATATCCACCTCCGCTATAACATGCCGGGACCGAACCGGTACTTTATGAGGTCCCATGTTCAGGTTTTTCTTCCACAGTGAGTATTATTTTTTTATTAAGAATATTAGGCGGCGATGAGGGCCTGGCCAACATTGTGGAATGAGCAACAGTTCCGGTGTTGCCGTTTGTTCGTACTGCTTTATGGAGATTAGCAAGGCTAAGGACGATGACGCCCTTCAGCCACAACCACCGAAGCTCTACGGTATCAATGTCATGGGCCTGTGGATACCCGGCCTAGTGCAGCGAACGGGGAAGCGTAAGAATGAGCGATAGATCGTCGACCGGGTACTTCCATGGCGGAACCTTTTCACCATCAGGATGGGGCATCTCCATAGGGGGGCGCTGGTTCATACACAAGGATTTTATCGCCTGATGGCCTAGAGAGGGAACATCATGTTCCTTACAAGGGATGAGGAGTCCGTCCTGGCGGGCGAGAAGGGCGAGGGCCTGAGGACAGCCATGGAGCTTCTGGTGGCGCTTGGCGATATCTATGACGCCAAGGAGCTGGTGCCCATATCCTCCGCGCACCTCTCTGGCGTTTCCTACAAGACCATCGGCGAAGGGGGGATAGAATTCCTGGAGAGGTTATCAAAGGATGCGAAAGTGTGCGTTCCCACGACCCTCAACCCTGCGGGCATGGACAGGCAGAAGTGGAAGGAGATGGGCATTTCTCCCCGCTTCGCTGACCGCCAGCTGCATATAATAGAACAGTACGAGCGCCTGGGGGTCAACACGGACTGCTCCTGCACTCCTTACCTGGGAACGAACATCCCCCAGAAGGGGCAGAATCTTGCATGGGCGGAGTCCAACGCGCTGTCCTTCGCC
>MVRB01000172.1 GCA_002067635.1 Methanomassiliicoccales archaeon PtaU1.Bin030
TCAGGTCATCAAGAACGCCAAGGCCCTGGGCAGCGCCCTCTATGAGATGGGCATCGACGTGATGTGCCCCCACCTTGGTTTCACGGAGTCCCACACTCTGGCCATCAGCGTGGCCAAGCACGGCGGCGGGGCTCAGTGCGCTCTCGACCTGGAGAAGGCCAACATCATCACCAACAAGAACATGCTCCCTGGCGACACCAGCTCCGTCAAGCCCTCGGGGCTTAGGCTGGGCACGCAGGAGCTGACACGTCTGGGCATGGAGAAGGGGGAGATGGAGGAGGTCGCCCGCCTGATCTACCGCATCATCGTCAAGAAGGAGAGCCCTGAGGCGGTAAAGAAGGATGTGTGGGAGCTCAAGAAGGACTTCACCAAGGTGCAGTACTGCCTTAATGAAGGCACCGAGGCCTACAAGTACTACGACCTGGTCTAGGCAACGGTTGAGAGGCCCCATAACCCCTTTCCTTTTTCTCTCTTCTTTCATCAGGACGCTCCCTTATCACCCTGACCCCGGTGCTCTGGCAACATATTAAGAGGGGGCCGACATTATCGGCCGATAAGGACGGTCGCTTAGGAGCTGATCTCATGGTGAAACGTAACAGGATCATGTTCATCGTCGCCCTCGCCTTGGTCGCGGTGATCGTGGCATCGGGGGCTTTGTTGGTGCTCTCCCCTAAGGACGAGGGCACGGTTCTGCGCATCGGGGTTCTGCCCGTAATAGACACCCTGCCGCTCTATGTGGCCGAGGAGGAGGGGCTGTTCGATCAGGAGGGCATAGATGTTCAGCTCGTGGAGTTCAACAGCGCTATGGAAAGGGACGCGGCTTTCACAGCAGGAAGCATCCAGGGCTACTTCGGGGATCTCATAAACACGCTTGTGCTCAGGAAGACTATGGACGTGATGGTGGTCACGGTCGACTACCGAACGCTTCCAGACAACCGCATGTTCGCCATCCTGGCCTCCCCCAACTCAGGCATCAGCGATATAGCGCAGCTGAACGGGACGCCGATCGCGACCTCGGTTGCGTCTATCTCCGAGTACTTCATGAGCGAGATGCTGTTGGCCAATGGAGTGACTGGACCCGTACAGGTCCAGCAGGTCCCGGCCATACCCATCAGGTTCAGCTCCCTGCTCTCGGACCAGATCAATGTTGCCGTTCTGCCGGAACCGTTCGTGACACGTGCGATAGATGAGGGCGCCGTCCTCCTGACGGACGACCGTGCTATCAACACCACCGCTACCGTCATCGCCCTTAGAGGCGAGTGGATCTCCGAGAACCGACAGGCAGCGGAGAGCTTCCTGAGAGCATACAATGCCAGTGTGGCCAAGGTCAACGAGGACCCTTGGACGTACGACCAGGTATTGTACGAGAAGATCCACTTCCCAGAGGAGCTCCGGGACAGCTTCGACTTCCCGCCCCTGTCGCCCATCGCGCTCCCCACGGGGGAGGACCTGCAGCGGGTCCAGGAGTGGATGACGAGCATCGGAATACTAACGGAGCAATTCTCCTACAATGACGTGATGGCGACGGAACTGTATGGGTGAAGGGATGCTGACGGCCGAGGGGCTCACCAAGGTGTTCGCTCCTGAGATCAAGATCATTGAGGACATGTCGTTCTCCGTGGGAAGAGGACGTTCCCTCACCATTATTGGCCCCTCCGGCTGCGGAAAGAGCACCCTCCTGTACATGCTGGCCGGTCTGTCGAGGCCGACGGCGGGGAGGGTCCTCATCGAAGGCCGGGAGGTCAAGGGCCCTTCTCGGGAGGTGGGGATGATCCTACAGGACTTCGGCCTTCTGCCCTGGAAGACGGTTTGGGGCAATATCTGCCTGGGCATGAGGATCAGGAATGTGCCCAGGGAAGAGCAGGACCGCCGCGCTCGGGAGACCATCAGATACCTCGGCCTGGAAGGCCACGAGGATGACTACCCGAGCAGGATGAGCGGGGGCGAGAGGCAGAGGTTGGCGATCGGCAGGGCCTTGGTAATGGACCCCTCGGTCCTCCTGATGGACGAGCCCTTCTCATCGTTGGACACCCTGACCCGGGAGAGGCTGCAGAACACCCTGTTGGAGGTGCAGGAGCAGAAGGGGCTCACCATGGTCACGGTGACCCACAGCATCGAGGAGGCTGTCTTCCTGGGAGATGAGATCATGGTCCTGGGGGGCCGTCCATGCGGCATACGCGCCATCGTCCCCAACCCGGGAGCAGGTGGGACGGGATACCGCAGCGATGAGCGCTTCTTCGCCGTGTGCCGCGAGGTCCGCCGGGCGGTGGAGGGCCTATGAACAAGCAGCGCCTGCTAGGGTACGCCTTGTCCCTGGCCACCTGCCTCCTGGTATGGAAGGCGGCCGCTGTCCTCCTGAGCTCCCCGGTACTGCCGGGCCCGGAGGAGACCCTGAGGGCGTTCGCGGCCGCGGTCGGTACCTCGATATTTTGGTCGAACTTCGCGGCCAGCACCTTCCGGGTGCTCTCCAGCATCGCCCTGGCATGGCTTCTGGCCTTCCCCCTGGGGATCATGATCGGCTATGATCGCAAGACCGATCGCTACGTGAGCCCCCTGATATTCCTGACCTACCCCATCCCCAAGATGGTGTTCCTGCCGGTGATGATCCTGCTCTTCGGCCTGGGGGACCTGTCGAAGATACTGCTCATCACCCTGGTGGTCTTCTTCCAGATACTCGTCGCCACCAAGGAGGGGGTGAGCGGTCTGGACCGCAAGTACATCGACTCCATGCGCTCTATGGGGGCGACGGAGGGGGACATCATCAGGGAAGCAGTTATCCCCGCGGCGCTCCCCTCCTGCTTCACCGCCTTGCGCATCATCACCGGGACCTCCATCTCGGTGCTGTACTTCGCCGAGACGTTCGCGGGGACCTCGGGGCTGGGCTACATGATAACGAACGCCTGGACGTGGGGCAACTATACCGAGATCTACGTCGGAATACTGGCCATGAGCATCCTGGGCATCGCCATCTATGAGGCATTCACCTGGATGGAGCGCCGGATGTGCCGCTGGACGAGGGCTGCGGAGGAGGAAGAGGGGGGAGGGTGGTCATGGGAGAAGGCGGTGAGCTACGCGCAGATGATCAAGCTGAGCCACACCGTGTTCGCCCTGCCCTTCGGCCTGGCAGCCCTGGTTATTCTCAGCACGGACCACACCATCACCGCGGAGATGGTCCTTTGGATCATCGTGGCCATAGTGGGTGCGCGGTCAGCGGCAATGGGGTTCAACCGCATCGTGGACGCAGGCATCGACAGCCGGAACCCACGTACCAGCGGGCGGCACATACCACAGGGAACCCTTTCAGCAAAGCAGGCAGGGTCGTTCACCCTCCTCTCGGCGGTCGTCTTCGTCGGAGCCGCGGCCATGCTCTCCCCCCTGTGCTTCGTGCTCTCCTTCCCCGTTCTGGCCGTCCTCTTCGGGTACTCCTACACCAAGCGCTTCACGTCGGCCAGCCATCTTGTGCTCGGCATCTCCATCGGGCTCATGCCCCTGGGGGCCAGCGTGGCGGTGGCAGGGACGATAACCGATGCCACGGCCGTCCTCAGCCTTGCTCTTACCACCTACATAGCCGGGTTCGACATACTGTACGCCTGCCAGGATATCGAGTTCGACCGGAAGGAGGGCCTTAGGTCCATACCCTCCCGACTGGGGGTCCCGGCAGCGCTGGCCGTATCATCGGCACTGCATGTCATAAGCATCGCCAGCCTGGCCGCTCTCTACTGGATGCTTCCGATGGGCCCGGCCTATCTCCTGTGCCTCTTGCTAATAGGGGCGCTGTTCATCGTCGAGCACCTACTGGTCCGGCCCTCTGACCTCACCAGGATAAACGTCGCCTTTTTCAATATCAACAGCATCATATCGGTGATGGTCTTCGTCTCCTTGGTTATGGGGGTCTACCTCCTATGAGCATCACGCACGGTCCGTTCAGGAAAGAGGGAGGGCACGGATGAGCCTGGCCTCCAACGTGGTCAAGGATATGGACAAGAGGCCGTCGCGCATCGGCGGCATGTTCGACGATATCACCCCGACCTATGACCGCCTCAACCTCCTCATGTCCGGCTCCATCGACCGCCGCTGGCGGAAGCGTACGCTGGACATGCTGGACATCCGTCCGGGGGACAAGGTACTGGACATTGCCACCGGGACCGGGGACATGGCCCTGCAGGCGATGGCCAAGAACAGCGGGGACATCGTGGGCATCGACCTCTCGCGCAACATGCTCCTGACCGCGCTTGGCAAGTGGAGGGAGAGGAGAGAGGACGCCCCTTACCCCGTCCTACAGGGCGACGCCTTGAAATCGCCGTTCAGGGACGGTTCCTTCGACAAGGCCATGGTTGCCTTCGGGGTTCGCAACATGATCGATGTCGACAAATTCCTTAGGGAGGTTCACCGGGTGCTCAGGCCAGGTGGGCGCCTGGCCGTGGTGGAGCTATCCATCCCCCGCCATCCTGTGATCAGAGAGGGGATGATATTCTACCTCACGAAGCTAATGCCCCTCGTGGTCCGCCTCCAGAAGGGAGACGCATCGTCATACCGATACCTTTGCGACTCCATAATCACATTCCCATCCCCGGAGGTCCTGAAGGGGAAGATGGCGGCAGCGGGCTTCACCCCGCTGGAGATAAAGGAACTGACCCTGGGGGCCTGCCACATCTACCTGCTGGAGAAGTGATAAAATGACCTACAGGGACCTGCACGGCTTCGTGGACCGTCTGGAGAAGGAAGGTGAGCTGAGGAGGATCGCGGGACCGGTCTCCCCAGAACTGGAAATCACGGAGATCACCGACCGCATGTCCAAGAGCCCCGGGGGCGGGAAGGCGCTGCTGTTCGAGAACGTCACCGGTAGCAGGTTCCCAGTGCTCACCAACGCCTTCGGCAGCGACAGGAGGATGGCCATGGCGCTGGAGGCCGTCTCCCCGGACGAGGTTGCGGAGAGGATCTCAGGGCTGCTGAAGATGACCATGCCCACAACCTTCATGGGTAAGGTGGGAACGCTCCCAGAGCTGATGGGGTTGGCAAAGTGCCTGCCTAGGGTAAGAAAGAGCGGAAGAGCGCCATGCCAGGAGGTGGTCCTGACCGGAGACGAGGTCGATCTCGGGGCGATCCCCGTGCTGAAGTGCTGGCCCCAGGATGGGGGGAGGTTCGTGACCCTGCCGGTGGTGTTCACCAAGAGCGTGGAGGGAAGGAGGAACGTGGGGATGTATCGCATGCAGATCTACGACCGAAACACCACCGGCATGCACTGGCACATTCACAAGGACGGCAGCCACAACTACCACGGTTACGAGCGGGAGGGGAGGCGCATGGAGGTGGCGGTAGCCATCGGCACCGCCCCGGCAGTTACCTATGCGGCCACCGCCCCCATGCCCCAGGGGATGGACGAGATGCTGCTGGCCGGTTTCATCCAGGGCGCACCCGTGGACCTGGTGAAGTGCCGGACGGTGGACCTGGAGGTGCCGGCTACAGCGGAGTTCATCCTTGAGGGCTACGTGGAGCCTGGCGAGACCCGGACGGAGGGGCCGTTCGGGGACCATACTGGCTACTACTCCCTGAGGGGTGAGTACCCGGTGTTCCACGTGACCGCCGTGACCCACCGCCGGGACGCCATATATAGCGCCACCGTGGTCGGGCGCCCGCCCATGGAGGACTGCTACCTGGCGAAGGCCACGGAGAGGATATTCCTGCCTCCGCTGCGCATGATAGTGCCAGAGATTGTCGACCAGTGGATGCCCTGGGAAGGAGTCTTCCATAACATAGTCGTGGTCTCCATCCGCAAGGAGTACCCGCTCCACGCAAGGAAGGTGATGAACGCCCTTTGGGGGAGCGGGCAGATGAGCTTCGCCAAGATGATAGCAGTCGTCGACGAGGACGTTCCACTGAGGCCAGAGGTGCTGTTCTATCACCTGCTGGACACCATCGACCCGTGGACGGATATGGTGCTCACGGAGGGGGTTCTGGACGTGCTTGACCACTCCGCGCCCAACCCTCTTTACGGCGGGAAGCTGGGCCTCGATGCCACGGAACGAGTGCCGGGAGAGATGCCTCGTGGCGAGACTCGATTCTCACCCTATCGCTCGGAGGCGGAGATCAGGGAGGTGCTCAGGGACCTGGACAGGGGTTTCATCTCCTTCCGCATGGCCGCAACCGGCCGAAGGACGCCCCTGCTGCTCCTCAGCATCGATAAGAAGTGGAAGAGCTCCAAGTACTACCGGGACCTGCTGGAGAGAAGCCCCCAGCTCACGAGGGAGGGTGCGATCGTCCTGTTCGACGACATCGACCTTACAGACAGCTCTCTCTGCCTTTGGAAGTTCTTCAACAACGTGGACCCCCTGCGGGACATCTGGATGGCAGAGAGGCTGCTGATCATCGATGCCACCAAGAAGGGAATGGTGGACGGCCATGACCGCGAGTGGCCGGACGAGATCGTTATGGCTCCCGAGGTTTCCAGGTCGATAAGGGAGAGAGCTCACTCGCTGGGCATTGAGGACCTGTACTCTGAGGATGTAAGGTAGCGATGCGATCGATTACAAAAAGGGCGCCCATCGTAGACAATATGAGCTTAAGGCAACCGGCGCGTCCGCCGGTCCCGAAGCTCCTCCATCATGGTGCAGGCCATGCACCTTCCCTTGGGCGAGGGTTCCCCGCAGCTGCACCGTTCGAGGCTGCTCTGAGGGTACTTAGTTTGCAGCAGTGGCTTGATGTCGTCATAGCTCGCGAGTATGGAGTGCTTCGTCCCTGGGGACCGGGCCTCCATCCCGTCGATGATGCCCCGGTACTCGTTGCGCAGCGCCGCCTCCCAATAGGGGCAGATGGAATCTGAGAAGTCGATGTCGCGCAGCAGCGCATACAGATACACCTCCTTCTCAGGGATCTGACGAAGGGGCATGATCCTAGGGACCAGGCCGGGCTGCACCTTCTCATGGGGCCCCATACGGGCCAGCCTCTCCACGTCCCCTCGAGTGAAGTTCATCAGAATGGCCTGGGCAGCATCATCGAGGTTATGTCCTGTTGCCAGGACGTCCGCCCCGATCTCGCGGGCCTTGAGGTTCATGCACTTGCGGCGGAAGACCCCGCAGTAGGCGCATGGTGTCCTGTGGCCGAGAAGGGAGGAAACCTCATCCATGGTCAAATCCACGACATCTTCGAATTTTGCGACGTGGTGTTCCACGTCCAGGTCATCGGCCAGGTGTCGCGCCTTCTTCAGCGCCTCCGGGCGGTAGCCTTCGATGCCCTCATCCACCGTTATGGCGGATACTGTGACATCCCTCCGCTTCTCCAGGATATCGTGGATCAACAGAAGGGCGACGCAGCTGTCCTTCCCTCCTGAAACGGCCACCGCGATATGCTTGGAACGGTCCAGATCGACCTGCGACCTGAGTTCCTTTCTGACCCGCCTGGCCACGTACTCCTGGAAGTGGGCGGAACATAGGTGGCTGCC
>MVRB01000173.1 GCA_002067635.1 Methanomassiliicoccales archaeon PtaU1.Bin030
CGCCGCCACCGGCTTGCCCACGATGTTGCTGCGGCCGACGACCACAACGTGCTTGCCCTCGGGGTCGTTCCCTGATCTCACCAGCATCTCCTGTATGCCTTGAGGGGTCGCCGGTAGGAACTGGGGGTTGCCGATGAGCATCCGGCCCACGTTGACCGGGTGGAACCCGTCCGCGTCCTTGTCGGGATCGATGCGCATGAGGACCTTGTTCTCGTCTATATGCCTCGGTAAAGGCAGCTGGACCAGGAAGCCGTGTATGGCCGGATCGGCGTTGAGCTCGTCCACGAGCCTCAGCAGCTCCTCTTCCGAGGTGTTCTCCGGGAGTATGATCGATCGAGAGTATATGCCCAGCTCCTCGCAGCCCTTGGCCTTGTTGCGCACGTACTGCTGGGATGCAGGGTCCTCTCCCACCAGGACCACCGCCAGCCCCGGGGTTACTCCCTTTCCCTTGAGCTCGGCGATCTTCTCCCTCAGCTCCTTCTTGATCTGCTCAGCGACCTCTGGACCGTGGATGATTGTGGCGACCATGTTAGGGACCGTCCCGGTGTAGCGGTGAATTCGGATTTAACCCTGTTCTTGGCTCGGATCCTACTCCTGACATATGCGCCCTGTGATTGCGCTGATGGAACGTACAGTGACCATCGTCCCTATGTCGAACGACATCATAGAGAGATAAGGAAGCAGAGAAATCTGGAGCATTATCTGGGTGTCGAATGTGGAGATCGGTTAATCTCACTCACTTTGTTCAAGGATCATGATGCTCTCTGCTGAGAGCCGCTCAGCGGTGTATGCGTACGGCATGGACCTGGCCGAGGAATGTACTGTTCTCGAAGCTCAACATGCTGCTTATGAGGTATTCACTTTAGCTGCGCATAAAGGCCGCTACCACCTCTTAGCTCCAAACTGTTTTTTAAGGATGTTACCTTTCCAGGGGAGAGCACATGAAGGCCGACATCGAGATCGCTCAGGATGCCATTATGCAGCCAATAGGGGAGATCGCCGCGAAGGTGGGGCTGTCCCAGGAGGACCTGGAGCTGCACGGCCGATATATGGCCAAGGTGCCCCTGGAGGTCCTCCGCCGGCTGGAGAGCAGGGAAGATGGCAAACTGGTCCTGGTGACGGCCATAACCCCTACCAAGGCGGGAGAGGGCAAGACCGTCACGTCGATAGGGCTGATGCAGGCCCTCGGAAAGATCGGCGTCAAGGTCATGGGCGCACTGCGCGAGCCTTCCATGGGGCCCGTCTTTGGGCTGAAGGGCGGGGCCACGGGAGGGGGTCGGGCCCAAGTGTATCCCATGTGGGAGATCGACCTTCACTTCACCGGGGACATCCATGCGGTGACCTCGGCCCACAACCTGCTGTCCGCCATGGTCGAGAACCACCTATCGAAGGGCAACGAGCTGAAGATCGACCCTACTAGGATAGTGTGGAAGAAGGCCATCGACATGAATTGTCGCGAGCTACGCGACATAGTGGTGGGCCTGGGAGGTAGGAGCGTAGGAGGCATCCCCCATGAGAGCGGTTTCATCATCACCGCCGCCTCGGAGATCAGCGCGATACTGGCCCTTACCACCTCAATCGAGGACCTGCGAAGGCGTCTGGAAAAGATCGTCGTGGCCTACGACATCATGGGCAATCCCGTGGTGGCAGGGCAGATGAAATGCGTAGGGGCCATGGTCATGCTGCTCAAGAACGCCATCAAGCCGAACCTGGTGCAGACCTTGGAGGGCCAGCCGGTCTTCGTTCATGGGTTCCCCTTCGCTAATGTCGCTCACGGCAACAACAGCCTACTGGCCACCAAGTACGCTCTCAAGATGGCCGATGTGGTGGTGACGGAGAGCGGCTTCGCATCGGACCTGGGGGCGGAGAAGTTCTTCGACATCGTATGCCGCGAAGGAGGCCTGCGACCGGACTGCGCGGTCATCGTCGCCTCGGTTCGAGCCCTGAAGATGCATGGCGGGGCCTGCCTGGCAGACGCCCTGACCTGCGAGGAGGCGGACCTGGCGGCCTTGAGAAAGGGCTTCGCCAACCTGGACAAGCATATCCAGAACGTGCGCAGCTTTGGGGTACCGGTGGTGGTGGCCCTTAACCACTTTAAGGGCGACTACCCGGAGGAGATACAGGCCGTGAAAGAGCACTGCGCCCGGGCCAACATCCCCTGTGCCCTATCGGACGTGTACGCTCACGGCGGGGAAGGCGGTAGGGAGCTGGCGGAGATGGTCATGGAGGTCCTGAGGAACGAACCCAGCGACTTCCACTATCTTTACGACACGGGGCTCACCATCAAGGAGAAGATACGTAAAATAGCCACCGAGATGTACGGGGCCAGGGACGTCCGTTACATCGGTACGGCCGAGAGGGACATACGGGCCATCGAGCTGGCCGGCAACGACAACCTCCCGGTGTGCATGGCCAAGACCCAGTTCTCCATAACCGACGATCCCAAGCTCAAGGGCGCCCCGCGGAACTGGACGCTCAACGTCAAGGAGGTTCTGGTCTCCGCTGGAGCTGGTTTCATCATCCCTCTGTGCGGGGAGATAATGCTCATACCCGGCCTGCCGTCAGAGCCCTCGGCAGAGCGGATGGACTATACCAACGAGGGAAGGTTCATCGGTCTGAGCTGATCACAGGGTGTTGACGGACCGTATGTCCTTGAGCATCTGTGCCTTCACTTTCAGGAGCTGAGTGACCACGAACGAGCCCACCGCGGCCAGGTCCTCGGTGCTCAAATGCTGGGGGGCGGTGTCGTCGAAGAGCAGGTTGGCGCTCCCCCTCACCTTGTCCTCACCGCTCCACAGGATGACCGTGACCGGCAGCTTGGGGAACACGGGGATGGAGACCGATGCGACCCCAAACTCCCTCTTCTTGGCCCCTAACAGCTTCACCGCGCCCAGGAGCAGCTTGGGGTTCTCGCGGAACATGCTCCCAATGACCTCCGTAACTCGGCTCCTGAACGATAGGTAGTAGCGGTTCCCATCCGGCAGCTGGCGGTAAGAGACGGTCCTTCCCGAGGGCTGGACGCTGCTGGCGTTGGTGAGGTAGTGGAGCACCAGGATGGCCCCCAGCTGCTTGACCTCCTTGCCCCCCAGGGTTATAGAGCGGCAGACCGGATCGATCACGCTCTCCCTACCGAATGTAGGTAGGTACAGCCGTCGGTCGCGGAGGTTCGCGCCAGACAGTTCAGCAACGGTCCTCAGGTCCTTGCCCTTGAGCTTCTCCCACGCCTCCCCCAAAGCTCCCTCGTAGGCCTCCTCCTTGATCCCCGGACACCACTCCTCATTGCTCATGGCACGCCCTCCATCTGGACATACTTGTCCAGGGTCATGAACTCTACCCCCTGGTCCATGATGCCCTGGAGTATGTCACGCACCTTGCCGACCTCTACCTCTGCCCGCTCGGGCGCGCGTAGTCCGCTGAGCGATTCCATCACGTGCCAGCTGTGGTCCGCCAGAACGAACAGCCCGTCCTTGTGCTGTTCGGTGAGGCGGAGGTAGTCGTCCACGTTCCTCCTGTCCTCGTGAAGAGGCCATAGATAGGATTGCATGCGCCGCCCTGTGGCATCCCTCCCCTGGGCCAGTGGGACCTCTATCAGCCCTGAGGACAGCCGGTAAGGACGGAGACCAGAGGACATCTCTGCGAACAGGGTGGAATCGTACATGAGCCCCCGTCGCTGCAGGACCCCCTCCACCAGCTCGTTGATGTGCTGGTATGGGGCCCGGAATCCTCGAGGACGGACGCCGGTCACATCCTCGATCGCCGCAAGAGAGCGACCGATGATGGCGTCCAGCCATTCCTCCGAGGGGATGATGCCCGTGCTCTCCCCGGTGAGGTCCTCGTGCGCGTAGCCGTGGGCCGCGACCTCGTGTCCTCTCAGAAGGTCCCGCAGGTCGATGTCCCTGGACAGAATCTCCGCGGCCTCCCCCTCCATGAAGAGCGTGCCCTTGATCCCGAGCCCGTCGAGCATGTCCAAGATCATCTTCAGCCCCTGAATCGTGGAGGAGTAACGGGGCATCGGGCTTCCCCTGCACGCCGCCTCTACCGAGCCCTCCTGAGGCTCGTTCACATCCCGGTCCACGTCCAACGTGAAGGCCGCACAGCGCATGCTCGGTCATCAATCCTGATGTATAAACGCCTTGGGCCGTCAGGCCGCCAACACTTAAATACGGTAAAACATTAGGAATGCCGGTCCCTGAAGGTGGTTCGGATGAGGCAGGTGGTTATCGTAGGAGGGGGGGCAGCCGGACTTGCGGCTTCTGTGGAGCTGTCCCGCAGGGGTTTGTT
The DNA here is from genome assembly GCA_002067635.1 of Methanomassiliicoccales archaeon PtaU1.Bin030. Taxonomy (GTDB): domain Archaea; phylum Thermoplasmatota; class Thermoplasmata; order Methanomassiliicoccales; family Methanomassiliicoccaceae; genus UBA6. The sequence goes on from MVRB01000173.1 coordinate 4,282, forward strand.
CTCGACCATCGTGGAGCACTCCCCGACCCTTGGAGGGAGGTCCCTCGACCTGGCATGCAAGGGCTCCCCGGCCTGTGTGCGCTGCGACGCCTGCTACCCACACGACCTACGCCTAGAGGCCTCCAGGAGCGAGAGGGCCCATGTCATGCTGAGGGCGGAGGTAGAGGGGGTACACTGGACCTCAGATGGGGCCGAGATAATGGTCTCCACGCCTGATGGAAGGGCGATGCTGGAGGCGGGAGCTGTGATACTGGCCACCGGCTCCGAACCCTTCGATCCAGGCGCGGACCCCCGCCTCCACAGCCAGGAGTGCCCCGACGTCCTCTCATCGCTGGAGGTGGAGCGAAGGCTGGCCGCGGCGAACCGCCTGACCGTACCTTCGACCGGCAGGCCCCCTTTGGATATGGCAATCGTCCAGTGCGTCGGCTCGCGCGACGTGAGGCGGGGAGCACCAATTTGCTCCAAGGCATGCTGCAAGTACGCCTACAAGCTGGGCCTGCGGCTCCGGCACCTGCATCCAGACCTCAGGTTGACCTTCTTCTTCATGGACTGGCGCCCGCTGGAGGATTCCAGGAAGGCCCTCGAGGCCTGGGCCGCCGCGGACAGCCAGGTCCGGCTGGTGCGTTCCCGGCCTGCGGAGATCATCCCAGGGGAGAGGCCCACGCTCCGCTACGCCACGCCGGGGGAGAGCATAGAGGAGAAGAGCTTTGACATCGTGATGCTGTCCGTGGGCATGGTCCCATGCTCCTCCAACCCCCGCCTCGCAGAGCTTTTCGGGATCGGGGTGGACGCCCTCGGCCACCTGCGATCGGACCGGGAGAGGGTCCTTATCGCTGGCACCAGCGGCGGGCCCAAGGACATACGGGAGAGCGTGGAGGAGGGGACGGCCGCGGCGGGGATGGCCGCAAGACTTCTGGAGGCGAAGGATTGAGCGGTCCCACAGTACTGGTGGTCGGACCCGGTCGGGTCGCCGTGGATGCGGCCATCGAGGTACGGGACCAGGGGGCCGAGGCAGTGCTTGTCACGACACAGAGCCTGGGCGCCGGTCTGTCCGATGACCTGCCCGGCATCGACGTGCTCTCAGAGCACGAGCTGTTGAGGCTGGACGGAGGACCGGGGGATTTCCGCGCCGTTCTCATTGGCTCGGGGGCAGTCACGGAGATACATTGCGCCGCGGTGGTCATGGCTCCCGAGCCCCTACACCCTAGGCCTTATGGGACGGCCGCGGTCATGACGCTGCATCAGGCCTGCTGTGAAGGCATTCCTGACTTCGTCCAGAAACTCGCGATCTACCTGGGTCCTGAGGCTGACCGGTCCTCGTTCAAGAGGGCCGTTGCTCTGGCCCTGAAGGCCTGCGCTCTGCCTGCTCATCAAAGGGTCTGGCTGTTCTCCAAGGAGATGCAGGCGTACGGGGCGGACGAGCTGGTGTATGCGGACGCCCAGGCGGCTGGGGTCACCTTCGTTCGCA
>MVRB01000174.1 GCA_002067635.1 Methanomassiliicoccales archaeon PtaU1.Bin030
GCCCGCGTCCGCAAGAAGGATTTCGCTACCAGGGGACTCGGAACGGTAGACCAGATATCCAGTCAAGGGTATGCCGCCTGTGTCCGTGGATGCCGACCATGAGACCTGGTTGAAGCCCGGACCGCTGACTACATTGACGACCATGGGCGCGCTGGGCTCTCCCAGCCTGGAGGCGGTTTGCCCCAAGACCTCGGAGCTGAACGGCCCCTGCCCTCCGGTGTTCGATGCTGCGACCGATACGAAATATGTTTTGCCCTCGGCCAGGCCGGAGATGGAGTAGGACAGGGAGGTTCCGGCAGAGGCAGAGTATGACCGGGCTCCGGGGACCAGGTCCCAGAAGACACGGTATTCGGTAATCGGCGAGATGCCAGTGTTGTTGGGGGCGTTCCACGTCACTTGGATGGTGGTATCCGAAGGCAACACGTTCACGTTATAAGGTTCCGATGGGAGGTCGCTGGTTTCCATGCCATCGGAGGCCATTATGCTTGAACCCACTCGAAAAAGGGTATCCGTATCCTCCACGGTGGACCCCCCTGAAGGGTCGTCCAGCACCACAGAGGAGCTACCTGTGACCAATGAGGCTCCAGATATCAGCAGAGCCACTGCTAGCAACGAGGCCGCAAATTTCTTCATCCCATCACCCTCTATAACCCACATCGACTATCCAGATAAAAAAAGGAGCGACTCCGCGGGGGATATTCTGCCGACCGCGAGATCATTCTTCCTCCCGCCTCATTGGATCCACATCTTGGCCAGTGCTACGTAGGAAGCGATCATAATGAACGGCCAGGCATGCAGATGTTGAACTTATGGCTCGAAAAATAAGGGGGGAAAAGGGCTTTCGCCCATAGGCCTCAACCTGAGGCCTTGACGCCGTTGCTCTTGGACCTGATCTTGGTGGCCTTGGCCACCTTCAGACCGCAGGCCTTCTTCAGCTCGTCGACCTTGTCCACCCTCTCCCAGGTGAACTCAGGCTCGTTCCTTCCGAAGTGGCCGTAGGCAGAGGTCAGCTGGTAGATGGGGCGCCTAAGGTTGAGCGTCTCCATGATGCCGTCGGGAGTGAGGTCGAACACCTGGGTCACCGCCTTGGCGATCTTGTCCTCGGATACCACGGCCGTGCCCTTGGTGTCCACCATGACCGAGACCGGGTGAACGACGCCGATCGCATAGGCGACCTGCACCTCCACCTGCTTGGCCAGGCCGGCAGCGACGATGTTCTTGGCGATGTATCTGCACATGTAAGCTGCAGAACGGTCGACCTTGGTGGGGTCCTTACCTGAGAATGCGCCACCGCCGTGACGGCCCATTCCCCCGTAGGTGTCCACTATTATCTTGCGTCCAGTGAGCCCGCTGTCACCGCTGGGGCCGCCTATGACGAACCTGCCTGTGGGGTTGATGTGGTACTTGGTCTTGCTGTCGACCCATCTTCCGCATATCGGCTTGATGACCTTCTCCTTGATGGCCTTCTCGATGATGGCATGTACCTTCTCATCGTCGGTCTCACCGTTTATCACCGGCGCGTGCTGGGTGGATACGACCACGGTGTCTATCCTCTTCGGCACCCCATCCTCGTACTCAACCGTCACCTGGGTCTTACCGTCTGGTCTCAGCCACGGCAGCGTTCCCTCCTTGCGGAGCTTGGCCAGCTGCATGGCCAGCTTCTGAGCCATGAGTATGGGAAGGGGCATCAGCTCTGGCGTCTCATCGGTGGCATATCCGAACATAAGCCCCTGGTCTCCCGCGCCGGTCGCAAGCTTCTTGCCCTTCTTCTCGCGGCAGACCCCCATGTTGATGTCCAAGGACTGGTCGTGGAGGGAGGAAAGGACGCTTATGTACTCGGAATCGAAACCGTACTCGGGCCGGTCGTAACCGATATCCTTGACCGCCTGCCGGATGACCTTGTCCGCATCCACTAGCACTCTCTTGCAGGGATCGGTCTTCAGCTCTCCGGCCACAACCACGATACCAGTGGTGGCCAGGGCCTCGATGGCGCAGTGGGCATTCGGATCCTGCGCCAGGTAGGCATCGAGGATAGCATCGGAGATCCTATCGCAGAGCTTGTCCGGGTGACCTTCGGTGACGGACTCAGAGGTGAAAAAGTGGCTGACCATTTCTTATCACACTTGGGACGAGGAAAACACAATAGAGTATATATACTTTAACGCATTTTTTAAGGTATAAGTCTATAACTGGTGGTTATAGTGGAACTATCTGAGATAAAGCGTCTACGGCAGAAGGTCGGTCTATCCCAGACCGCACTGGCCAAGAAGGCTGGGGTTTCGCAGGCCCATATCGCCAAGATCGAGAGCGGAAAGGTCGATCCCAGGTTCTCGACCGTGGAGAAGATCTTACAGTGCCTGAAGGAAAAGGAGAAGGACCATTGCTCAACATACATGACCACCACCATCTTTGGAGTCCAGGCGAGCGATGATGTCTCCACATCCGCCCGCCTCATGCGTAAGAAGAACGTCTCCCAGCTTATCGTCATGAGGAACGAGCGCATAGTGGGCATGATCACCGAGGAGGACCTTCTGAGGTTCCATGGGGACCCCCTCACCTCTCTGGTGGAGGACGTCATGAGCGATCCCCCTCCAACGGTGTCAAAGAACACCAGTGCCGATACCGTGCGGGACATGCTGCTGGAGTTCCCGGCGGTGTTGGTCATGGACCGGGACAAGGCCGTGGGAATACTCACGAAGACGGACCTGATAAAGAGGACCTGATCATGCAGGGTCTGGAACGGCACGATACCTTTGGCGGCCTTCTTGAATATGCGTTTATGCGATCTCAATGAAGTGCCATCGCGGGGCAAAATATTCCTTTACGCGCAAGGACGGCATAGGATTAAATCGCTGATAGAATTTATCCAGTGGCGTGCAGGGCCGAGCCGACATTCATGTTCATACCAAGTATTCAGGGGTCCATAAGATGGGCCCATTGCGTTTTCCCGAGTCCGTCTCCGATCCCGCTGCCGTTGTGAGAAAGGCCTTGGCGGAAAAAATCAACGTCTTGTGCATCACTGACCACAACTGCACCGCTGGTGCCGCGAAGGCACAGGAGGCGGTGAAGAGCATACCGGGGATCGAGGTGATAATGGGCGAAGAGGTCACCACCGCGGACGGGGAGGTCCTGGCCCTATTCATCAACGAGGAGATCCCGGCCGGCCTCACCATCGAGGAGACCATGGACCTGATCCGGTCTCAGGACGGCCTCGCCGTGGCCCCGCACCCCTTCAGCCTTCACTGCCCCTGCCTGGGGGAGAGAATAAACGATATCGGATTGGACGGAATCGAGGTCCTCAACGGCGGGCACATCGACGATTACGCCAACGCTCGCGCTCAGAAGGAGGCCCTATCAGGTAAGTTCGCCCGCACCGGAGGGTCCGATTCCCACTATCTGCCCACTGTGGGCATGGCCTACACCACCTTCGAGGGGAGCACGGCCGACGAGCTGAGAAGGGCCATCCTGAATAAGCGTACCGACGCCGGAGGGAAGGTCATTCCCATGGACAAGGCCATAGCGTGGAGCATGAGCGTCATCGCGGTATCTGACAAATTGATCCTCCGTTCCTTCCTGGGCCTGGACAAGGAGCCGACCGATGATCCCCTCATCTCCCGTGTGCAGAACCTGAAGCTCGGCCAGAAGCTCGGGGCCTTGACCGGCTCCTTCATCTATCTTCTACCGCCCACGCCATTCCTGCTGGGAATGGTCAGCCAGAGGTTGTTCCGGAAGCAGGCCGACAAGCAGGAGAACGGTAAGTCCTCGGTCCTGGGACGCCTTGGCCACTTCTACTGATCGTGAGCATGCGGGGGCACAGAGGGATCATGCAGGTGGTTAAGGGCCTTGATCAGAACCTCACTGAGCGAGGGGTGGATAACCTGGCTGCGTCCCATTGGTCGGTATGAGCCATCCTCAGCGTTCATCAGGTATGTTATCTGCTGGACCAGAAGGTCGGCCTGTTTCCCCGCGATGTGCGCACCGAGGATCTGCATCGTCCCTTTCTCCACCAGTATCTTGACCAGTCCGTAATCGTCGCCCATGGCGTTGCCTTTTGCCACGTCTGAATACTTGGCGAAGCCCACCAGGTAGCTGATGCCCTTGCTCTTGACCTCGGCCTCGGTGAGGCCCACTTTGCCCACCGTGGGATAAGTGTAGACGGCCGAGGGTATGGCGTGCTCGTCCACCTGCGCCTTCACCTTGTTGTTCATGTTGTACCACACCACCTGGCTCTCGTAATTGGCGGTGTGACGGAACATGTGCTTACCGGTGATGTCCCCCAGAGCCCATATGCCCGGAGCGGAGGTCTCCAGGAACTCGTTGACGATAACGTACCCACGGGCATCGGTCCTCACCCCAGTGGCCTGCACGTTGAGGTCCGGAGCATTGCTCTTCATCCCCGTGCCCAGGAACAGCATCTCCGCCCTTTCCATCTCCACGAGGCCGCTGTCCTGGTCCTTCTTGACCACCTCTACTTCGTCGCCTGACATCCTGACCTCCACAATGGTCTGACCCGTGGAGATGCTCACATGTTCCCCCAGCTTCTTCTCGACCACATACCCTATCTCTGGTTCCTGTTCGGGCAGCAATCTCACGTTCCTCTGGATGATCGATACTTTCACCCCCATGGCCGAGAAGAAGTGGGCGAACTCGCACGATTTGTAGCCTCCACCTAGTAATATTATGCTCTTCGGCAGGGATGCTATCTCAAAGATGTTCTCGGACAGCTTGTACGGCACGTCCTGGAGGCCGGGTATGGCTGGGATGAGGGTACGGGCGCCCGCGGCGATTACTATCTGAGGTGATCGTATACTGCTGTCCCCTACTCGCAGAGCATGGTCTCCAACGAACCCGGCGGTGACGTTGAAGAACCTCAGCCTGGGGTCCTGTCGAACCGCATCCTCTATGTTCTTCCGGTCCCTGAGGACGACCTCCCAGGTACGCTTGCGGATAACATCGAAGTCCACCCCTTCGAGCCTGGACCGTATGCCAAGGCGGTTCCCCTCCTCCATGTCACGGACAATATCGGCGGGATAGGTCCAGACCTTGGATGGGATGCACCCGCGGTTCAAGCAGGTCCCTCCGAGCGGTCCGCTCTCCACCAATGCTACCTTCATGCCTTTGTTCAACGCTGCATCCACAAGGTTGAGCCCGGCCCCGGAGCCGATGATGATAAGGTCGAATTCCTCCACTCCAACGCACCTCACCGAAGAACGCAGCTGGACTATATTGACTTGGTGAGCGGGAGGTGATCCTAGCGTTCTATATCATCCTGTTTTAACTAGATTCCGAAACGAATCATCCCCTTTCCCGCTTTCATGTGAGTGTTTGAGAGTGTTCCTCTAGGGTATCCAGTTTATTATTTTCCTGCTCTTTATTATTCAACCGAATGTCGAATGTGGCGCTTCTCAGTCATATGTTCATATTTTGATGAGTCATATAAGACAAATGTCTAGTATAATGATATATTCTATTCTAACGTCTCTAACCAATGCATTTATCTATCTATTTGTCTATCAACTTGAAGCGGGACGATACAAACGACCATAAAAATCTTACAATAAAAGATGAAAATTGGTCGTTCGGCCCACTACAGAGGCAGATGGCCTCACGTAAATCGGAGATAAGATAAGATGGCATACGATACTGGAGCAATCGCGTGGATGATAACGTCCACAGCGCTGGTCCTTATGATGACCCCCGCGGTGGGGTTCTTCTACGGGGGCATGCTTAAAAAGAACAGCATGCTGTCCATGCTGGGCCAGAGCTTGATAGTCATGGGTGTGGTCACCATCATCTGGGTGGTGTTCGGGTTCTCCCTTGCATTCGGTGCGGACACCGGGGGGCTGATAGGTAACCTGGACTTCCTCCTGATGAACGGGATTGGGGTTTTCTCTGAGCCACCGGCCTTACTGTGGTTCCCCACTACGATACCGCCTCTGCTGTACATGCTGTTCCAGGCCACCTTCGCCATGATCACAGTGGCGCTCATCATCGGTGGCATCGCTGAACGCATGAAGCTGGCCGCGATCACAGTGTTCCTGGCGATCTGGACAGCTTTGATATACATCCCGGTCGCACACTGGGTGTGGGGTGGCGGGTGGATATTCCAGATGGGGGCGCTGGACTTCGCAGGGGGTACGGTCGTCCACATAACTGCCGGTGTGACGGTCCTGGCGGCGACCCTGGTCATCGGGAAAAGGCTTTCCAAGACCAACGGGTGCACGGAGGAGCCGGCGCACAACATACCGTTCGTGGTCCTGGGCGGGGCCCTCCTGTGGATCGGCTGGTTCGGCTTCAACGGGGGCAGCGCCCTCGGTGCCAACGAGATCGCGGTCAACGCCGTCGTCGTCACCACGATCTCCGCGGCCGTGGCCGGCGTGGTCTGGGGCCTGATATCATATCTTCACCTCGGTCGCACCAGCGTCCTAGGCATGATCACCGGTGCGGTCGTTGGCCTAGTGGCCATCACTCCAGCGAGCGGCTTCGTTGACACGAACGGGGCCATGGTCATCGGGATCATAGCCCCTATGATCTCCTACGGTGCCATCCAGCTCCGCAAGAGGCTGGGCTTCGATGATGCCCTGGACGTCTGGGCCTGCCACGGCATGGGCGGTACCTTCGGGGCCATCGCCACGGGCTTACTGGCAACCTCCGCGGTCAACCCCGCGGTGGTCAGCCAAGGCCTACTGTACGGTGGTGGGATCGATCTGCTGGTCAAACAGCTCACCGCCGTGGGCGCTGTCTGGGCCTTCGTGTTCGTGGTGGTCTTCGTCTTAATGAAGGTCATGGTCACGGTGTGGCCCAAGTGGCGGATCAGCAAGGAAGAGGAAAGGATCGGTGTGGACATCGTCCAGCACGGTGAGAACGCCTACAGCTGAGGAGGTAAGGTCATGAAAAAGATAGAGGCCGTCATAAGGCACGAGAAGCTCAACCAGGTCAAAGCTGCCCTGGAGTCCGTAGACATATCAGGTATGACCGTGCAGGAGGTTCGTGGCCGGGGGGAGCAGAAAGGTCTGGAGTTCATAAACCGTGCCGGCAAGTACCGGGTGGACCTCCTACCAAAGATGCTCGTCACCATAGTGGTACCTGACAATAAGGTGGCCGCCATCGTGGATGCTCTGATCCACGGCGCCCGTACGGGAGAGATCGGCGACGGTAAGATATTCGTCAGCGAGGTGGAGCGGTGCATCCGCATCCGCACGGGGGAGGAGGGCGACGAGGCCCTCTGATCCCCCTATTTTTTTAACCGGCCAGTGGCAGCATATCCCTTGCAGGAATGTGATCCTCATAGATCCTTCAAGCGTTTGAGCGTCACCAAGCCTGTCCAATTGTTCCAATCTACTACTCTCTCTTCCTCCGCCAGAGTAGTAGCCCCGACAGGACCAGGGCCACGAGGACGATGGCCGTTATCATCCATAGTTCCCATGGTAGGCCCAGGGGGGACGTTCCGCCCGTCTCGGATCCGCTCACGACAATGGGGGTGCTGGTCTTGGTGGAGTTGCCACCTCCGTCCACGGCGCTGACGACCAAGGTGTGGTCCCCTTCGCTCAGAGACGCCAGGGTGATAATGCGAGTATCTTTGCTTTTCGTCTCTACAAGCATTCCATCGAGGAGGACATCATAATGGTCCACCAGTCCCGTTGGGTCGTTCACGCTCCAGGTTATTGACACCAGCTCTCCGGAGGCATACGATCCCTTTACCTCGCCGATGGTAAGATCGATTTTGCTCAACGGGATATCCGCCAGGTCCAGCGTCCGGACGCTCTCCGAATTGTTGGCGTTGTCCACAGAGTAGTACTCGAGGAGCTGGTGGCCAGCATCCCTTAATGGAAGGGGGAAGGCATACGTTGACCACTCGCCGCCATCCACACGATAGTACGTTCTGTTGATCCCAGAGGTGCCGTCCCAGGCTGTCAGAGTGATGTTAGATGAGTCATCGATGGCGTATGTGGTCACCGGGGAGGTATGGTCAACGATCATGGTGGCGATGTGTGCCTCCTCCAGATTACCTACTTTATCCACCGCCCGGTAGCTGAGGTTGTGAGTCCCTTCGCTGCTGATGGTCACATCCTGTTTCCATTCAGCCCAGGTCGTACTGTCCAGAGTGAACTCGATATGAGCCACACCGCTCCGTAGGTCGGTGGATGATAGGTGTATCGTGACCGGCCCGTTACCGGACAGTGTCATGGTCGTCGTCGGTGCGCTCATGTCCACCATCGTGGAGGCGTCAGGGCTCGAGGGCTGGGTCTCCGTGGTCCCCCCTCCTACGGCTACGCTGTAGAACTGATATTGGGCCTCACCGCCG
>MVRB01000175.1 GCA_002067635.1 Methanomassiliicoccales archaeon PtaU1.Bin030
CGCAGTACAGCCTGGAGCGGGGCCTGAAGGCCACGGTGGAATGGTACGAGTCCCGGTCAAAGATGGACATCTGCACCCCATCCAAGCTGCTGGCCGTCTCCACGCACTAAACCCTTCTCTTTTGCACTAAGGATCAAGAGGAGGGGTGGTCCCCCCAAAAAGGGGGGGTGGGGGACCATCACCTCTTGACACATACTCTCATTCAATTCTCTGAGGGGGGACCTTGACCATAGGGGCCCTTCACTCGTCAACGCCTTATCTCATCGTACACTCTGAGGGTCATATCAGCGATGCGGTCCCAGGAGTACTCGGACCCGGCCATGTGCTGGCCGCGCAGGCCCATCTCCTGGGCCTCGGAGCAGTTATCGGCCAGGCGGACAATGGCCTTCTTCAGCGCCGGAACGTCAGATGAAGGCACGAGCAGGCCGTTGACACCGTCCTTGATTATCTCCGGCAGGCAGCCGACGGTGGTGGATATCACCGGTTTACCGAAGGCCAGGGCGATCTGGACCACCCCGCTCTGCGTAACCTCTATGTACGGCAGCACCACAGCCATGCATCGGCCGAAGATCTTCGGGACCTCTTCGTCGGCAACATAGCGGTTGATCGTCTCGAGCCACGGGCGGTCCCTCATCTCCTCCTCGTAGGGGGTGAGGTCTCCCTCGCCCACGATCATCAGCCTCAGGTCACGGCCCTCCGCGTTGAGCTCGTTGATGGCTCTCAGCAGGTACCCGATGCCCTTGTACTCGGATATACGGCCGAAGAACAGGAACGTGCGCTCCGTCCCCTCGGCGCAGGTCTGGCCGTTGGAGAAGAAGGAGTAGTTGCCATGGGGTACGATCCTCACTATCTCCTTGTCCACGTTCTTGATGTTGTCCCTGGCGTACTCGCCGTGGACGATGACCCTGTCGGCGTACGCCAGGAGCATGTCGCGCACAGATTGGACATCGGTCTTGCTGCTCCCGGGGTGCGGTATGATGTCATGAATGGTCATCACCGTAGGGATGTCCCCTATGAACGGCAGTATGAAGCTCATCCAGGGGTAGCATCCGTTGAAGTGCACCACCGACGGCCGGCGGTCGCGGATGAAGACGATCAGCTGTATGATCTTCCAGAACTCCACGGTGTTCTTGATGAAGTTCTTCTTGGTGTTCCCGATGTCCATCTCCCTGACGTTCACCTTGGGCGATATGTGTGCGAGCTCGCTTCCCCGCGGCAGGACAAGGTCCACCTCCACCTTCTCGCCCAGGGCATTCGCGAGCTGGGTGATGTAGTGGTGCAGACCCCCTCGGGTGTTGAAGGAGACCATGACGATCCTTTCTTTCTTATGTCCGTCATTTCCGTTCATGCAGGCTCACACACTTCCAAGTTATTGGTCGGGGACGATCATAACGCTTCATCCTGCGCTGTTGCCACCTATACCTCGTCAGTTTAATTGGACCATGCTATGCTGGTTATCGTACACCGTGGAGTACTTGTACAGATTGTAGGGCACATAGGTGTATGGGAAGGTCGTGTTCCTGACCGTTTTATGCTCGATGTTGTATGTGCCTAGGTATATCAAATTTCCAGTTCCGGCCTTATGTATGAATTCTAGGTCGTCCACACCCCAGAAGTAGTACGCGTTGAACACCGGGCTGCGGAAGGCATCTGCGTACACATCGCCGACCTTCCCGGCCACTATCCACTTCTGCCCCATAACCTCAAAGTCGTTGTACCTGGCATAGTCCATGGAGAGGTCCAGGGCGAACGAGGTGTGCTGCGTACGCTCCACCTGATAGATGAGGCCGGTGTTGAATATCAGGAACGCTGACAGGAAGAGCACGATGGAAGCGGTGATCCACTTGGATGAGTATCTAATGGGCTTCCGCTTGGTGACCCAGGTGGTGAAGGCCCTCCAAAGGTTGAAGAAGTAGAATATGCCAGCGATGGACATAGGCGCGAGCACCAGGAGCATGACCTGGATGATCCTGCTGGTGTTCAAGGAGCTAGCGAAGTTGGGGACTGCGATGCATGCCAACAGCACCAGGAAGGACGCTACCGCCATGTTGGTGTAGGCCGCGGGGAAGTGGTACCTGCTCTTCTTGGAGAATAGGGATAGCAGTCCCAGCCCGATCAGCCCCTGGGCTCCCAGCTGCACGACCTTGCCCACGGAGTGCAGCTGCGTGCTCGCCTCCCTGGTTATTATCTCCATGCCCTGGGCGGACGTGGGACTGAACAGGTCCGTCCACATGGACTCAGCGATGTTGAGTATGATGTTTACGATGCTCCTGAAAGCAGAGGCGTTGGTGACCGACGTGTACCAGAGGATGGTCATGAAGGCGACGGCCAGCAGCAGACCTATGTTCAATACCAGCGGGCGCTCCAGTTTCTTGAGCTCCGGTGCAGCCTGCTTCTTGATCGCCCTGCCCATCCTTTGGAAGATAGCCCTCCCCAGATAGATGAACAGGGCCAAGATCCACAGCAGCAGGAGCATGTAGGTGGAGCCGTAGTGGGACACGATGAGGCAGAAG
>MVRB01000176.1 GCA_002067635.1 Methanomassiliicoccales archaeon PtaU1.Bin030
CAGACCAAGCTGGAAGCGGAGAGGATCACCCTGGACGCGGACCAGCGTAACATCGTGGCCCGCGTGTCCCTGCTGTACGGGTGGAACCGCCTTATCGACAAGGAGAACTTTGTCACCTGGGCCCTGTCCCGACTGAGGGCGGGGGAGATGGTCAACCTCTTTGAGGACAGGAGGACCTGCCCCACATACGCGCCCCACTGCGCCAAGGTTCTGCTCAGGTTGCTAGACAAGGAAGGCCAGGGCATATACCACGTGGCCGGGGCCGATTGCCTCGACCGCTACGAGATGGGTCTCAAGGTGGCCGAGGAGTTCGGCCTTCCCTCATCATTGTGCAGGCGGGCCAGCGTGGCCGATTCCGACCTAATCGCGAAGCGCGGTAGGTACCTTTGCCTCAGCTCGAAGAAGGCGGAGGCGGAACTCGACATCCGCATGATGTCCTTCGAGGACGGCCTTAAGGCCATGCGGTCCACGGATCCCGGCAGGGTGGACGTTGGCGATTAGCTCTGCGCGGAGCGAGGGAAACCCGGACCCATGGATCTAGCCCGCCCTGCTCGGGGTAAGCAGGCATTAGCGTTCGCGGACGCGGAAACGCCTTCAATGCCGATCTTTTAACCTATCGACACCGCCCCCATGATTCAGATGGAACTGCATGTCAGTATCCAGGTCCTTTTTGTCATCGCCGGATGAAGCTCTATTCCGTACCTGATGGGACTGGATAGCATCCTTTATACGGTCCGTCACGTTACTGGTAAGCTGCTGGAATGGCCTCTATCGACGCTTCCTCGGGTCAATAACCTTGGCGATGGATCATGTTCTCCGTTCTGTATGTCGATGACGAAACTGGCCTACTCGACATAGGCAAGATATTCCTGGAGAGCTTGGGAAATTTTTCCATCGACACCGCTCCCTCCGCCTGCATCGCCATCTCCCTGATGAACGAAAAAAAGTACGATGCCATCGTATCGGACTACCAGATGTCGGAGATGGACGGCATCGAGTTCTTGAGGAGGGTGAGGGCATCAGGGAGCGACATCCCCTTCATCCTCTTCACCGGCCGTGGCCGCGAGGAGATAGCCATACAGGCACTGAACGAAGGTGCGGACTTCTACCTTCAGAAGGGAGGGGACCCCATCCCTCAGTTCACAGAGCTGGCCCACAAGATACGGCAGGCGGTGAACAGGAGGAGCGCAGAGCTGGCGCTCAAGGAGTCGGAGAAGCGCCTTTCGGATATCATCAACTTCCTGCCGGACGCCACGTTCGCCATCGACCTGGAGGGGAAGGTCATCGCCTGGAACCGGGCCATGGAGGAGCTGACGCACATCCCCTCGGCGGATATGATGGGCAGGGGAGACCACGAGTACGCCGTCCCCATCTACGGAGAGAGGCGCAAGATGCTCGCCGACCTGGTCCTGAAACCTGACCAGGCCTTCATGGAGAACTACCGGGCAGTCCAGAGCGAGGAGGGCTTCCTCATAGCGGAGACGGCCCTCTTCCAGATGGGAGGTCGCCCCGTTGCCCTGATGGGCAAGGCCGGCCCTCTCTACGACCAGAAGGGGCAGGTCGTCGGTGCCATAGAGTCCATACGCGACATCACCAACCGGGTGAGGACCGAGGAGGAGCTCCGCGCCGCCAATGAGAGGATATCCGCCTCCGAGGAGAAGCTACGGGAGCAGTACGATGAGCTGCTGAGTAGAGAGAGGGAGCTGCGGGAGAGCAAGGAGCGGCTCCAGATGTTCATGGACTCCGCTTCCGATGCGTTCACTATCTGGGATAGCGACCTCAACCTCGTGGACATCAACCGGAACGCGCTGGCCTACCTCCCGCCGGGCACGAGGAAGGAGGACATTCTGGGGAAGAGCTATGCGGAGCTGCTTCCCATAGCCTATGATCGCGGGGAGATGGACCGTTGCCTCGAGGTGATGAGGACCGGCGTCCCCTACACAGGTACGGAGGCGATGCCGGAGCCAGGATACGGCAGCTACTGGTACAACGTCAAGGTGTTCAAGGCGGGCGACGGCCTGGGCATCGTCACCCACGACATCACCCAGCTGAAGAAGGTGGAGGAAGACCTCCAGGCCGCCAACGAGCAGCTTCTCCGGGACAGGGACGAGCTCAGGCAGCACATAGAAAGGCTGCGCAACAGCCAGGAGGCCCTGCGGACATCGGAGGAGAGGTTCCGGGCGTTCACCGAGAACGTCTCCGACCTGACGACCATCACTGACGAGGACGGCAGATACATCTACGTCAGCCCTTCCTTCCTGCGACTGACCGGGCTGAGCGAGGGGGAGGTGCTGGGAAGGGTATCGCTGGGTGAGCTCTCCCCCCTGGGCATCGACACCGAGAGCGGCAGGGACATAGTGGAGTGCTTCCGGGAGATCAAGAAGCACCCTGGGCGCTCCGCTCAGGTCCCTATCGTCCAGGGCCGAGACCGGGAGGGAAGGCCGATTTTCATCGAGGGCATCATGACCTACCTTCCGGATGTGCCGGGCATCCGCGGTGTCCTCTTCCATGGCCGCGATGTCACTGACCGCGTGCTCGCGGAGAGGGCTGTAAAGGAGAGCGAGGAGAGGTACCGGAGCGTGGTCGAGAACTCTCCGTACGGCATGCACTTCTACCGGTTGGACCCTGACGGCTCTCTGATCTTCACCGGGGCGAACCCCAGCGCGGACCACATCCTCAATGCTCAGCATGACCCCTTTATCGGGAAGGCCATCGAGGAGCTGTTTCCCCTGCTTGTAGGGACGGGGGTCCCTGAGAAGTACCGCCAGATCGCGAGGGAGGGCGGCACCTGGCAGGCCGAGCAGGTCAAATATGAGGGAGACTCCATCAGAGGTGCCTTCTCGGTAATAGCGTTCCAGACCTCCCCTGGCAATATGGCCGCGATGTTCGTGGACATCACCGAGAGGAAGCGCACGGAGGAAGCCCTGATCCAAAGGGAGGACCAGTTCCGGCAGCTCATCTCCCTGATGCCCGTCCCCATATGCCTGTTAAGGGACGACGGGACCATCCAGTATGTCAACAGGAGGTTTCAGCAGTCCTTCGGTTACACCATCGACGACCTTCGGACCCTTGACGATTGGTGGGGGCGGGCGTACCCCGATGAGGAGTACAGACGAAGGGCCAACGATAAGTGGGTTGCCGCGGTCAGGGAGGCAAGGAGCAGTGGTGCTGACATAGAGGCGGCTGAGTTCAAGGTCACCTGCAAGGACAGGACGGTCAAGGATGTCATCATAAGCGGGATGGTCTTCGAACAGTTCACCTGCGCGACGTTCATCGATATAACCGAGCGCAAGCTAACGGAGGATGCCCTTCAGCGGAGCGAGAGAAAGAACCGGACCATCGTCGACAACCTCATCGACCTGGTGTATGAGGCCGATATGAACGGGAACTTCACCATGGTCAGCCCCTCCGGGGCCCGCTTGCTGGGCTTCTCCTCCCCCGCGGAGATGATAGGCCTGCCCGTTTCCAGATTATGCGCTGACCCGGAGGATGTGAACGCCTTCATGAAGGCCCTGAGCAAGACCGGCTCCCTGTCCGGCTACCAGCTGGTCCTGAGGTCCAGGGACGGGACGCCGCACTACTTCATAACGAACAGCAGGTTCGCATACGACGACAATGGCGCGCTCAAGGGCGTGGAAGGTGTCCTCCACGACGTGACCGAGCTGCGGCGGGTGGAGAACGCCCTTCGCATGGCCAACAGGAAGCTCACTCTCCTCTCAGGGATAACGCGACACGATATCAAGAACCAGCTGGTGGCGCTCAACGGGCACATCTACCTAGGCGGGTCGGTACCCAACGTCCCCGAGAGGATGAAGCAGCTCATCGAGAAGATGCAGAGAGCCTCCGACGCCATCTCCCGCCAGATCGACTTCACCAAGGACTACGAGGAGCTGGGGGTGAGGTCCGCGGCGTGGCACGACGTGAACGCCCTGGCGAGGAACGCGGCGGCGGCCCTGCCCATGCGCGACATCAAGCTGATCATCCACGGCCAGGGGCTAGAGGTCTTCGCCGATCCGCTGGTGGAGAAGGTGTTCTACAACCTGATGGACAACTCCCTCCGCCACGGCGGGGCGAACGTGTCGACCATTAA